>JASFFK010000025.1:0-14058 GCA_050124335.1 Chromatiales bacterium
ACCTGAAAAGTCTTCAGGCGAACTGTATCTCCTGTATCGCAGGTTGCGATGAAATCTTTTCAGTCTGTCTCAGGTGCGTCTGATTGACTGCCAGCCGGGGTCGGGGTGATTGTGAGGATTACCTCGAGCCCGCCGTCGGGCGCATCGCCAAGACGAATATCCCAGCCGTAAAAGTCGCAGAGCTGCCGCGCGATCGCGAGACCAAGGCCGCTTCCGCCTGTGTGCGGGTTGCGTGAATTTTCGAGACGGAAGAAGGGTGTGAAAACCTTTTCCCTGAAAGCCGGCGGTATGCCCGGTCCCTGGTCGCGTACCCGCAGAATGGCTGAAGACTCGTGGCACTCGGCACAGAGCGTCACGGGACGACCGTCAGAATAACGCAGTGCATTGCCGACAAGATTTTCGAGGATGCGCCGCAGGGGGTGGGATGGAATCATGAATGTGCAGCCTGTGCCTATCTCGAGCGTGACCGGTGCATCGGTAAGGGCATGCTCGTCCACAAATCGGGTGAGAAAATCGGCAAGTTGCGTATCGGGCTGTTCATGCTTGCCGAGGCCACGCGCCAGTTCGAGGGTCTGGGAGACCAGGCGATTCATGATGACGATTTCGTTGTCGAGACTCCGGACCTGTTCTTCAGGCGTGTCGGCAGGCAACAGCGCCAGCTCCAGCTGCATGCGTGTGAGCGGCGTGCGCAGATCATGCGAAATACCGGCGAGCAGTGTCGTACGGTTATCGAGCAGCGTCTGTATCTCGCGCTCTGCGCTGTTGATCCTGTGCGCGAGGATCGCCAGTTCCCGGGGGCCCTTTTCCTCGAGTGGCTCGTAGTGGCCCGTCTTGCTGATCTGCTGGACGGCATGCGTGAGCCTCGCCAGTGGTCGCGTGATGTGCAGCACGAGCAGCAGCGTGGTCAGGAAGATGATCAGCGCGCCTGCGGTGACGATGACAATCACGGCAAGTGGCAGCTTGTATTGCAGACGCTCACGCGAGAAGCCGATGCGAACGACCTGGCTGCCGAGATCGATGTCGGCCCAGATCCAGTCGGGATTCTCGTCACTGGTCTTGAGTGCCACCCGCTTGCGCGTCTTTTCCGACAGCGAGCGCGCGATCAGCCGCAGATAGCGATCCTCGGGTTCCAGCCTGGGCAGGTCGACGGACGCATCGGCGACCTGTAACGCATGTTCCCGTCCGAGCGCGGCCTCGTAGTCGAGGCGTGTCCACGGGGGTAGTTCGACCCAGACCTGGGCAGAGAGCACGATCAGGGCGGACAGATCTTCAGCCGCACGTTCCTGCAGGGGGCGCAGGAGATAGAAGCCTGTGGCGAGGATGGCAAATACGGAGAAGAGGAAGAAGGCGGTAAAAACCACCAGGACCGTGCGGCCCAAAAGGCTGTTGAGTCGCGAGAGCCTCACGGTGCTGCCTTGTCTCCCTGCGGTGTGAAGAGGTAGCCCTTGCCCCATACGGTTCGGATATAGACGGGGTGTGACGGATCATCCTCGATCTTGCGCCGCAATCGGGTGACACGCACATCGATGCTGCGGTCAAACGGAGAGCGGTCGTAACCCTTGATGAGATCCACGAGCTGGTCCCGGCTCAATACACGGTTCGGATGCCTGGCGAGTATTTCGAGCAGCGTGAACTCGCCCGAGGTCAGTTCCACTTCCTGCTCATCGCGCAACAGCCTCTGCGCTGCGCTGTCCATGGTGTAGTCACCGAATCTGAAAATTCCTGTTGCATCCGCTGAATCACCGGGCGTCCCTGCGGTTTCCTGCCGTCGCAGAACAGCACGTATCCGGGCCAGGAGTTCGCGGGGGTTGAAGGGTTTGGGCAGGTAGTCATCCGCACCAACTTCGAGACCGATGATTCTGTCGGTATCTTCTCCCCGTGCCGACAGCATGATGATCGGAAGCGACGTATTGGCCTTGAGCCTTCGCGCAATCGACAGTCCGTCCTCGCCGGGAAGCATGAGGTCGAGTACCACGAGATCGAAATCTTCACTGGCCAGTTTCTCGTCCATGGACTTGCCGTCATCGACTGCGCTGACGGCAAGATTCTCGTTCTCGAGATACTTTGTCAGCAGTGTGCGGATTTTCTCGTCGTCATCGACGACGAGAATCCGTGGGGTCTCTCCATTTGTATTCATCATCTCAGACCGGAGTTATACACAATGACTCTTGAGGCAGATGCACTCATGTCCTGTGCATTATTTGACACTATCTGGTGTGATCGGGTGCTAATGGAAATTGAGGCAGATCACTTACCCTGCAATTGGCACAGGCGTAACAGACTGAAACAAAATGCCTCTTTTGAGGCATGGGATGATCAATCAATGCCCACTATAATGAAAGTGACCTGTTTAGCCATGCTCGGAAGATGCCAAGACGCATACACTTCATTCTGTTGTTGATCGCTATGACCCCGGGGCTTGAAGCCCGGGAGCCCGATCTGTCCCTGCCGAACGGCCAGTTCGACGGGCAACAGCCCGTGGCGAAGCAAAAAGCCGGGCCTGCCACCTGGTTCGGCATCGGTTATGAGTCGCGTCGGGAGCAAACAGAGAGAGCGAACTTCGAAGATAACACCATGCGTCAGTCTGTCTTCTCGGGAGGTGGAGGCGAATTTTCCTCACCCGCAGGGGTAATTTCACCTGCAGCAACAGGTGGCGGCGGCAGGCGCTAGTGTTTACCGTCACTTCTCGCAGCGCAGGGTAAGGCGCTCGAATTCCTCCTCCAGGCTGTTTTCCGGCATCGCTTCGCCAGCGCGATTGTACCAGTAGCGCGCATTCCAGAGATCTCCCTCGACGCGGTGCAGGTAGCCATGTATCAGGCAGGCCAGGTTGTCCGAGTGCGACTGGATCAGCCGGTGTGCTGCATCCCACTTATTGTTGCGTGCCAGTGTGAGCGCGTCTGCATGATAGCCGGCCACCCGCCTTGCCTCCTCAGGTCACGACCTTTCCGGAGTCATCTCCCCAGCGCTGACTCAGTGTGTGCTCGATGCCAAGGTGGTCGAGGATACGCGCCACCATGAAGTCGATAATCTCGTCCACCGATTGCGGATTGAAGTAGAAGCCAGGATTGGCAGGCATGATAGTTGCGCCGGCCCGGGCAAGCCGCAACATGTTTTCGAGCTGGATGGTCGAGTGCGGCGTCTCTCGCACGACGATGATGAGTTTGCGCCGCTCCTTCAGCATCACGTCAGCCGCTCGGTCAATGAGATCATCGCAGACGCCGTGTGCCACGGTCGCAAGCGTGCCTGAGGTGCAGGGACAGATGACCATGGCCTCCGGCGGGTTCGATCCGCTCGCAGGCGGTGCTGTCCACTGCTGGCGTCCGAAGACCTGCAGCTGCTTGTCCGTGACGCCGTATTTCTCGCACAGCATCGCCTGGGCCTCGGATGCGCGCGAGGGGAGCACCAGCTCTGTCTCCATCTGTGCGACGATCTGTGCGGCCTGTGAGTAGAGCAGATAGACCTGCCGGTCTGTCTTCAGCAACTCCTCGAGCAGGCGGATACCGTAGTGAATGCCCGAAGCGCCTGTCCATGCCACGGCGATAGCAGTATTGTTCATGTCCGGAGCGCCTCCAGGATGCGTTGGTGTATGCCCTCGAAGCCGCCATTGCTCATCACCAGCAGCTGGTCACCTGGCTGTGCTTCACGTTTCAGAGTGTCGATGATCGCTTCTGTTGTATCAAAAACGGTCGCCTTCACGCCGAGGCATGCGAAGACTGCTTCTGCATCCCAGTCAAGCGAGGGTGGCGAGAAGATCATGACGCGGTCTGCGCTCGCCAGTGAGGCGGGCAGTGACGACTTGTGGATACCCATGCGCATGGTGTTTGATCGTGGTTCGAGCACCGCGATGATGCGCTGTTCACCGACCTGTTGCCGCAATCCCGCGAGCGTGGTTTCAATAGCTGTGGGATGATGCGCGAAGTCGTCGTAGAGCCGGATGCCGTTGACCTCGCCACGCAGTTCCATGCGGCGCTTGACGTTGCGGAAGGTGCTCAGGCCATCAATGCAATGCGAGACCGGGACGCCGGTATGGCGTGCAGCAGCGATGGCAGCCAGCCCGTTGCGCAGATTGTGATCGCCTGTCAGCTCCCAGCGGACCTCGCCGACAGGCTCCCCGTTCAGCACTACCCGGAAGTGGCTGCCGTCAGGCTCGACGGTCTCGGCTTGCCAGTAGCCATCAGGCCCGAAGGTTTCGAGAGGAGTCCAGCAGCCCATTCCGAGCACCTCTTGCAGAGCCATGTCATCAGAAGGGTGCACGATCAGTCCGTTTCCCGGAACGATGCGCACCAGGTGATGGAACTGGCGCTGGATCATGGTCAGGTCATCGAAAATGTCGGCATGATCGAACTCGAGGTTGTTCATCACGAGCGTGCGCGGCCGGTAGTGCACAAATTTCGAGCGCTTGTCGAAGAAGGCGGTATCGTATTCGTCGGCTTCGACAACAAAAAAGGGAGCCTGGCCGTAGCGTGCAGAGAGTCCGAAGTTCCTGGGAATGCCGCCGATCAGGAAGCCGGGCTCGAGGCCCGCGTGTTCCAGAATCCAGGCGACCATGCTCGCGGTGGTGGTCTTGCCATGGGTGCCCGCAACAGCCACCACCCAGCGCTCCTGCAGAATGTGTTCCGACAGCCACTGCGGTCCGGAGGTATAGGGAAGATTGTTGTCGAGCATGTGCTCCACGGCCGGGTTGCCTCGTGACATGGCATTGCCGACCACGATCATGTCAGGCGCGGGTTGCAGGTGTTCCGGGTGATAGCCTTCCATGAGCCCGATGCCGGCCTCCTCGAGCTGCGTGCTCATGGGCGGGTAAACATTGGCGTCGGAGCCGGTCACCCTGTGACCGGCCTGGCGCGCCAGCAGTGCAATGCCGCCCATGAAGGTGCCGCAAATGCCGAGGATATGGATATGCATGCGCTCTTTCGTTTAGTGATCAGCCATCAATGATACCCGTCTGCCGCGATTTGCAAGAAACGCGATCAGTAACAGCAATGCCGACAGGCCTGCCCAGGGCAGCAGGCCGACGCGGGCATAGGGAGTCAGACCCTGGTAGGGCGTGAAACTGGCTGTCAGCACATCGCGTTCGAATTGCGGCAGTCTCGCCGTGACACGGCCATGGGTATCGATGACGGCCGTGATGCCCGTGTTCGTGGATCGCAACAGATAGCGCCCGGATTCGAGCGCCCGCATGCGCGCCATCTGGAAATGCTGCAGGGGGCCCCAGGTGGTGCCGAACCAGCCGTCATTGCTCATGTTGATGAGGACCTGCGCTTCCGGCAAGGCATCCCGGATCTCCTCCCCGAAGATAATCTCGTAGCAGATCGACGCGCCGGCAGTCAGATCGCCGATTTTCAGCAGCGGCTTCGGAGCGCGGCTCGCCGTAAAGTCATCACCCATGGTCGCGAGCCCGCTCAGGCTCTCTTTCCATAGCCAGGCCAGCGGGAAATACTCACCGAATGGCACCAGGTGGCGCTTGTGATAGAGATGTTCGCCACCGTCCAGTGACATCAGTGTATTGAAATAGACGCCGGGCTCCGGGTTTGTCAGCACACCGGTCACAAGGGCTTTCTGTTGTTCGCCGAGTGTCCTGCGGAGCGGTTCGATGACATCCTCGCGTACGTTGCGTGCAAGTGAGGGGATGGCTGATTCGGGCCAGAGGATCAGGTCGCTGTCGAGATCTTCCATGCTTTCACCGATGTAGAAGTCGAGTGTCGGCAGCAGCATCTCGGGCAGCCACTTCTGATCCTGGGGGATGTTGCCCTGCAACAGGCTGACAGTGCGCGCCGGACCATCGGGCGAAGTCCACGCCCTGCCTTG
The DNA here is from genome assembly GCA_050124335.1 of Chromatiales bacterium. GTDB lineage: Bacteria > Pseudomonadota > Gammaproteobacteria > Chromatiales > Chromatiaceae > Sva-25. The sequence continues at coordinate 5,809 of JASFFK010000025.1, forward strand.
CAGCAGGTAACCGGCACCCCAAACCGGAATAACGGCAAGGGCGAGTATCATGGCAGGCAGGGAGCGTGCCTTGACCAGGGCGGCCAGGGCGGAAGCCGTCAGCGTGACCAGCAGCGACAGCAACAGCACGCCGCCGATGGGCGCATATCCGGCCAGCCAGCTGTCGATCTGGGTGTAGCCGATCGTGAGCCAGGGAAAGCCGGTCAGGAACCAGCCGCGAATCCACTCCATCACGACCAGCAGAACGGCAAGCGCAATCAGCCGCGTGCCTTTTCGTTTTTCGGAAGTGAGTCGCACGGCCAGCCAGGCCGCCAGGCCGTAGTAGAGAGCGAGTCCCGCTGCCAGCAGCATGGCGAGCGTGATGGCAAGTGCCCTGGGCATGCCCGCATACACACTCATGCTGTTCTCGATCCAGAAGATTCCTGTACACAAGAGGCCGGCGCCGAAGAGCCAGCCTGTCAGGAAAGCGCGTCCCGGTGTGGTATCGAGCAGGAGGAAAAAGAACAGGGCGAGTGTGAGCGGTACCAGCCACCAGAGGCCGGCAGGGTCGAACGCGAGAGTTGTGAGGATGCCAGCCAGGAATGCCGGCAACAGCTGTTTCATTCGTCGACCGTTTCCGGCTCCAGGTTCACGGCAAGCAGGCGAATCTTGCGGCTGTCGGCACGGATGACGCGAAACTCGAAGCGGTCGATGACCACGGTTTCTCCACTCTTCGGCAGATGGCCGAAGGCCTTGGTGACAATGCCGCCGATGGTATCGAATTCCTCATCGCTGAAATCCGTGTCAAAGCGCTCGTTGAAATCATCGATATCGAGCTGTGCCTTGATTGTGAATTCGTGCTCGCTGCGTTGCAGGATCATGACGTCGTCATCGAAATCATGCTCATCCTCGATTTCGCCGACGATCTGCTCGAGCACATCCTCGATGGTGACGAGCCCTGCGGCAGTTCCGTACTCGTCGATGACTACCGCCATGTGATTGCGGTTGGTCCGGAATTCCTTGAGCAGCACGTTGAGCCGCTTGCTCTCGGGCACGAAGACAGCCTTGCGGACGACGTCCCGGAGGTTGAATTTTTTCGCATTCTCGCCGCAATACTGCAGCAGGTCCTTGGCGAGCATGATCCCGACGACCTCCGCACGATCCTCGCCGATGACCGGAAACCGCGAATGTGCAGATTCAATCACGACAGGCAAGACCTGCTCGAGCGTGTCATCCCGGCCGATGACGGCCATTTCGGCACGCGGAATCATGATGTCGCGCACGCGCAGGTCTGACACGGCGAGCACGCCTTCGATCATGGACTGGGCATCCGTGTCGATCAGGGCCTGATCACGAGCGAATTGCAGTGTATCCAGGAGGTCTTCGCGATTCTGGGGTTCGCGGTTGAAAAGGTTTTTCAGTGTGTCGAGCCAGGCGGAGAAACCGCGACTCGGAGGTTCATCGTTACTCATATCTCTCCGTAAGGGTCAGAGTATCCGAGGCGGGCGAGAATTTGCCGTTCCAGGGATTCCATCTCCTCTGCTTCTTCGATATTTTGATGGTCATACCCCTGCAAATGCAAGACGCCATGGACAACCATGTGCGCCCAGTGTGCTTCGGGCTGCTTCTGCTGCTCTCGCGCTTCCCGAAAGACGACCGGGGCGCAGATGACCAGGTCGCCAAGGTGCTCCTGCTCCTCCGGAATGCCGGGCGGTGGCTCGAACGGGAACGAGAGGACATTGGTGGGCCTGTCCTTGCCGCGATAGTCGCGATTGAGCTGGCGGCTCTCGGCCTCGTCGACTATGCGCACCACAATCGTGGCATCTCCATGATCGAGACGTGCAGCCGAAACCCAGGATGTGACTTGTTCGCAAGTAGGGAGAGCCCTTGCATCGCTGGCGACCTGCAGCTCGATCCTGTTGGTTTCAGTCAAGGGAAGTCAGTGTGAGGTCATATTGCCGGTGCACATCGGGGGGCGCTTGCACAGGGAGAGATCCCAAAACGAATGATCCGGGCAACTGCCCGGATCATTCAGATCACCCGGCTTGTTAATCAGCCGCGAGTCGTGTTGCCACCACGTGCTGAACACTCTTCAGGAGTCAGCATGACGGGCGGGTTATTGCCGATGTAGCAGTTGACCTTTGCTGGCTCGGCTACGACTTCCTCGGTGGTCGAGCAGGCTGTGGTTGACAGCAGGACGACTGCACAGGCGGAAGCTGCAACAGAAGTAATTACAGATTTCAGTGTCAGCATGGACTCTCTCCAGTTTGTTGTCGTTGATACAAGAAAATTCGGGCTGAATCGAGGTATATCCGGTTGATGCAAATGTCCCTCGGAATCAAGTTCTATGACCCGAGTTTCAAAAAGAACCTGTTCAGCAAGTTACAATTGGTTCCTGAACCGGAGTATAGACGATTCCTAATATATGTAAATCGGGATTCATGGCAAGTGCTGTGATATGAATATCCGCCACACGCAGCCGGCCGCATAGCCGGGGTTGAAACTGCTCTCAGCAGGTGATTCCTGTTCCCCCCAGGCCACAGTAACCGTTGGGATTCTTCGCAAGATATTGCTGGTGATAATCCTCGGCATAGTAGAAAGCCGGCATCGGGAGGATCTCCGTGGTGATCGGCCCGTAACCGCCGGCTTGCAGCCGTTGCCCGTAGGTGGTGCGGCTCTCTTCAGCAAGATGCAGTTGCTCTTCGGTGCTGCAGTAGATACCCGAACGGTATTGTGTGCCCCGGTCGTTCCCCTGGCGCATGCCCTGGGTCGGATCATGGCTCTCCCAGAATGCTTTGAGAAGTCCTTCGAAACCGATCTTGTCAGGGTCGAAGACCACGAGCACGACTTCATTGTGGCCGGTTTGCCCGGAGCACACCTCCTGGTAGGTCGGATTCGGGGTGAAGCCCGCGGCATAGCCAACGGCCGTGGTGAAGACACCATGCTGTTCCCAGAACCGGCGCTCGGCGCCCCAGAAACAACCCATGCCGAATAGTACCTGTTGCAGTCCTTCGGGAAAGGGTGGTTTCACGGGTGTGCCCAGCACCAGATGGGTGCCCGAGACGGGCATGGGGGTTTCTCGACCGGGCAGGGCCTCGGTCTCGGCGGGCATCTCTGTTTTTCTGCCAGTAAAGAACATCTTTAACGCCATCCTGATTCTGTTACCACAATCATAGACAGGGCACGGCAGGAGAACACCGGGTGTTTCAGGGGTATTCAATACGAAACAGCTTCTCGATCGGAACAATCAACGGGAATGCCACAAGAATTCCGACGCTGTTGGCGAGCATGTCGAGCAGCGAGAATTTGCGATAGGGAAGCAGGTACTGGACGAGTTCGATTGCGACGCCGAAGCAGAAGAGCAATAACGCGATACGGACCAGGCCGAACCGCTGTCTGTAGGCAACAGCGCAAAGCAGCATCAGTGCTGCGAAAGCGAGTGTATGTGCAGCCTTGTCCCAAAGCCTGACAGGGGGGAGTTCATCCTGCGGGGCCACCACGAGCCAGGAGATGACGAGCAGGCAGAGCCAGAAGAGGCCTCCCGCCAGTATTCTGAGTTTCATGCGTTTTCACGCGCGATGGCTCGGTAGCCGATGTCGCGGCGGCAAAAGGCATCGTCCCAGTTGATGGTGTCAACCAGTGCGTAGGCTTTCTGCTGTGCCTCGGAAACGTTACGACCGAGTGCAGTGACGCAGAGCACGCGACCCCCTGCCGTGACAACCTTTCCGTCCTCCATCCTCGTGCCTGCATGGAATACCTTGGTCTCTTCGCTGGCCTCATCTGGCAGACCCGAGATGGGATCGCCCGTTCGATAATCGCCGGGATAACCGCCGGCAGCCATCACAACACCGAGCGAGCAACGTTCGTCCCATTCGGTGGTCTCCTCGTCGAGTTTGCCGTCCAGTGCCGTGATACAGTGCACCACGAGGTCCGAGCGCATGCGCAGCATGATCGGCTGGGTCTCGGGGTCGCCGAAGCGACAGTTGTACTCGATAACTTTCGGCTTGCCATCGGCCATGATCATGAGGCCCGCATAGAGAAAGCCGGTGTAGGGATACCCCTCTTTTGCCATTCCGTTGATCGTTGGGTTGATTACCTCGTCCATGATGCGCTGGTAGATCTCATGAGTCACGACGGGCGCGGGTGAATAGGCGCCCATGCCGCCGGTGTTCAGACCGGTATCGCCGTCACCTACCCGTTTGTGGTCCTGGCTGGTCGCCATGGGCAAGGCATGTTTGCCATCCGCCATGACGATAAAACTTGCCTCCTCGCCGTCAAGGTATTCCTCGATGACAACGCGGTGGCCGGCCTCTCCGAAGGCATTGCCCGAGAGCATGTCCCTTACTGCTGCCCTGGCTTCGTCGAGTGTCATTGCGACGATGACACCCTTGCCGGCAGCCAGGCCGTCCGCCTTGACCACGATCGGTGCGCCGACCTCGTCGAGATAGCCAAGCGCCTCGTCGATATCCGTGAAATTGCCATAGGCAGCAGTCGGGATCTCGTGACGCGCCAGAAAATCCTTTGTGAAGGCCTTGGAGCCTTCCAGCTGTGCGGCACCGCGTGATGGACCGAATATCTTCAGGCCGGCTGCGGTAAAGGCATCGACGACACCGTTGACCAGCGGTGCCTCGGGGCCGACGATGGTGAGGCCGATTTCGTTGTTGAGCGCGAAAGCGATCAGGGCCTGAAAGTCACTGATGTCAATATCGACATTCTCGACCGAAGGCTCGAGCGCCGTACCTGCGTTACCAGGTGCGACATAAACGGTATCTGCGAGTGGGGATTGTGCGGCTTTCCAGGCGAGAGCGTGTTCACGACCGCCTGATCCGATGATCAGGATGTTCATGGCGACTGGGCCCTGTGTCTACTTCAGTGTGTGTAGTGTACCTGTTGTTGAAGATGTGAAAACAGGCTATTCGAGTTCTTCGAGCGTCCGGAGGATGCCTGGTCTGAGAGCAACGACAAGACTGACCAGCGCCAGGGAATTGCGCCCGAGCTGTTCAGGAAACATCGCTCTTTTCCTCCCGGGCCGGGACCGGGTCTGGATAGAGTGTGCTTAGCGGGACCGACAGCCCGTTGTCCTGCACGATGCGCGCATGGCTGCGAGCAAGGCCCCGTGCCGAGCTGACACCGCATGCATGGGCAATGATGCCGACCTCCTTCGTCATGTTCCTCGCGTAATGTGCAACCCGTTCCGCCTTGCCCGGAGGGTGCAGCCCGCGTTGCAGTTTCTCGTTGTGTGTCGTGATGCCGGTCGGGCAGGTGTTTTTGTTGCACTGAAGCGCCTGGATGCATCCGAGAGCGAACATGAATCCGCGCGCCGACGCAATAAAATCAGCCCCCATGCACAAGGCCCAGGCCACATCGGTTGGCGTGATGAGCTTGCCTGAGGCGATGACCTTGATGCGCTCACGAAGCCCGTGGGCGTTCAGCGCATCGACGAGCATCGGCAGACTCTCGCGCAGCGGGATACCCATGTCATCCATGAGTGACATGGGCGCTGCACCTGTCCCTCCCTCTGCACCATCAACCGCAATGAAATCGGGCGCATACTCGAGACCGAGTTCGCGAATTTCACCACAAAGCTGCTGCAGCCAGACGGCATCACTGATCACGGCCTTGAACCCGACGGGCCTGCCCGTCACGCTGCGGATACGCCTGATCATCTCCAGCAGGTCTCGGTTGGTGCTGATGTCAGGGTGACGGTTCGGGCTGATGGCATCGACGCCGACCGGGATGCCGCGAATGCGCGCGATCCCGGCGTTGACCTTGCTGCCGGGCAGGATGCCTCCCTTGCCAGGCTTGGCGCCCTGGCTGAGCTTGATTTCGAACATTTTCACGCTGTGATGCGCGGCGATCTCGCTAAGCTTTTCGTCATTGAGATTGCCCGCAAGGTCACGTACCCCGTTCTTCGCCGTGCCAATCTGGAAGACCAGGTCGCAATTCCCCTCGAGGTGCCAGGGCGTGAGTCCCCCCTCGCCGGTGTTGAGCCAGCATCCGGCTTTGGCAGCACCCATCGAGAGCGCGCGCACGGCCGGGATCGAGATGGCTCCGTAGCTCATGCCCGAGATATTGAAGAGCGACGGGGTGGTGTAGGGCTTCTCGCAATAATCGATTCCGATGGTGATATTGCCGGGTTCGACCGCATCCTTGCTCAGCGTGGGGAAGGGGCAGTTCACGAACATCACGGTGCCAGGAATGTTGAGATTGCGTGTCGAACCGAAAGCGACAGTGTTGCCCAGGTTCTTGGCTGCGCGATAGACCCACGAGCGTTGCGCGCGGTTGAACGGCAGTTCCTCGCGGTCCATGGCGAAGAAGTACTGGCGAAAGAACTCGCCAAGATGCTCGAACAGGTAGCGGAAGCGTCCGATGACAGGGTAGTTGCGACGGATGGCTTGCTCGGTCTGGGTAACATCCTTGATAAAGGCATAAATCACCCACAGAACGCCGAGGCCGATGACAAAGATGAAGAGCGACGGCAGAAAGTACCAGATCTGCATCAGGATGGAAGTGTTGTCAGGCATTGTTCACTCCTTCGGCTCGCATACCACTATAGACCAGGAAGATCGGGGATTGCTTTCGGGGAGGAGGGTTACAGAGACGAGCAGAGGATGTTGTTTACCGCCAGGAGAATCATCCTTCCTCAACATGCGTCAGGGTTTTCCCGGAACCGTACCGGGCAATTGTCGCTGCAAATGATGTCGGGTCGGAGACCTGTCTGATAGCAGTCATGCGGCAATAGAGTTGCATCCGTCAGGATGCACATCATGGCCTCATCAGCGTCTTCTTCGTGGTGGAACTCCGGGATCCTGTTACCGGTGCGCCGTGACGCCGCGTTCGCTGTTCAGGAAGAAGGCCGTGATGCGCTCCTCTTCCTCGCTGTAGATGTTGCCCTCGAGAACAGCAAGCGCCTGGGAGATATTCAGGTCGGAATGGTAGATCGTCTGGTAGGTCTTCTTGATTGCCTTGCGTGCCTCGGGAGAAAACCCGGCACGCCGCAACCCGACAGTGTTGAGTCCGACGATGCGCGCCGGGTTGCCGTCTGCCGTGGTATAGGGCGGGATATCCTTGGTGACCTTCGAGCAGCCGGCAATCATGGTGTAATCGCCGATGTTGACGAACTGGTGGATCGCAGCGAGGCCTGAGACAAAGATTCTGTCACCCATGACGACATGACCGGCGATAACTGCATTCGAGGCGAAGATGTTGTGATTGCCGATGATGACATCATGGCCCGCATGAAAGCCGCTCATGAAATAGTTGTTGTCGCCAATGATTGTGCCTTCCGCGGTCTTGACCCCCCGGCTGATGTTGACGTGCTCCTTGAAGTGATTGTGGTTGCCAATGATGATCGGCTTGCTTTTTTCCGGCGTATAGCCGAGGTCCTGTGGCTCGCACCCCAATGCTGCACCGTGACAAACGCGGTTGCCCGCCCCCATCCGTACAGGGCTGTAGATGCGGACACTGCTCTCGATGATACAGTCCGGGCCGATGACGGCGCCGCTTTCGATGATCGAAAAGGGGCCGACAGAGACCGAGGGATCAAGGGTGGCACCTTCCCCGATGATGGCGGTTGGATGAATGTTGCTCATGGGCTGGCCGGGTGAATGCTGGACATCCGCTAAAAATATCACAGCCCGGGCAGGCGTTGCTCCGGATTCACTGCCGCAAAAGGGACGCTGAGTGCGCAGAGCTCCACGAAGATCGCATACCAGAGCCAGGGAGGTCAGAAGAGGTCAATGGCGGGGTCGGGGTCAGATTGACGCGCACACCGCAATGGCAGTTCGATGCTTTGCGTGGCCTGCGCTTCTCTGTGTGCGCTGCATCCAGCATTCCCTGCACATAAAAAAGCCCCGCGTTGCGGGGCTTCTCTGTTTCGGTCGCCGAAGTTCAATGCCGGAAATGACGCATGCCGGTGAAGACCATGGCCATGCCATGTTCATCAGCCGCGGCGATGACCTCTTCATCGCGCATCGAGCCACCGGGCTGGATGACCGCGGCGATACCGGCCTCGGCTGCGGAGTCGATACCATCACGGAACGGGAAGAACGCATCGGAGGCCATGACAGAGCCCTTGACCTCGAGATTGGCATGCTCGGCCTTGATTGCGGCGATGCGTGCCGAGTTGATACGGCTCATCTGGCCGGCACCGACGCCGATCGTCATCTTGTCCTTGCCGTAGACGATGGCATTGGATTTCACGAACTTTGCGACACGCCAGCTGAACAGCAGGTCATGCATCTCCTCGTCAGTCGGTTCGCGTTTTGTCAC
>JASFFK010000026.1:0-13906 GCA_050124335.1 Chromatiales bacterium
AGAGGCAAAACGCATGCTCGGCCGTACACCGCACAATATCGAGGCAATACGCCCGATGAAGGACGGCGTCATTGCCGACTTCACAGTGACCGAAAAGATGCTGCAGTACTTCATCCACAAGGTCCATGAGTCACGCTTCATGCGCCCGAGTCCACGTGTCCTGATCTGTGTACCCGTCGGCTCAACGCAGGTCGAGCGACGTGCCATCAAGGAGTCGGCACTCGGCGCAGGTGCGCGCGAGGTTTACCTCATCGATGAACCCATGTCCGCCGCAATCGGTGCCGGTCTTCCTGTCAACGAGGCCCGGGGATCCATGGTGCTCGATATCGGCGGAGGCACTTCCGAGGTTGCGATCATCTCACTCAACGGCATCGTTTACGCCAACTCGGTGCGTGTTGGCGGAGACCGTTTCGACGATGCCATCATCAACTACATTCGTCGCAACTACGGCACACTGATCGGTGAAGCGACTGCCGAGCGCATCAAGCACGAAATCGGTACTGCCTACCCCGGCAACGAGGTCAAGGAAATCGAGGTCAAGGGCCGAAATCTTGCCGAAGGGATTCCACGCTCCTTCATTCTCAACAGCAACGAGATCCTCGAATCGCTGCAGGAGCCTCTCTCCGGGATTGTCGGCGCCGTCAAACAGGCACTCGAACAGACCCCTCCTGAACTTGGTGCAGACGTTGCGGAACGCGGAATCGTTCTGACCGGTGGCGGCGCGCTTCTGCGCGACCTCGACCGCCTGCTCGAGGAGGAGACCGGCCTGCCGGTCGTGGTCGCGGAAGACCCCCTGACCTGTGTTGCGCGTGGTGGCGGACGCGCGCTCGAACTTCTCGATGAGCGCGGCGGTGACATGCTCGAACTGGAGTAAAGGTTTCCTGAAGCGAGAGCGGCACAATCAAACTCTTTGTCTCACAAGGACCTTCCTCGAACACACGTCTGATCGTCGCGATACTGATCGCGGTCGTGCTGATGGTCCTGGACCACAAATACCAGCGGCTCGAGATCTTGCGGAACTCGGTTTCTATCGCCAGCGAGCCACTCTTCATGCTGGCGCGTATCCCTGCTGATGCGGTTGGCTGGATCGACGAGCAGTTCACCAGCCACCAGACGCTGATCACTGAAAACAGGCGCCTCTCGGACGAGAACCGGGAGCTCCAGGGAAGAATGCTGCGCTTCCGGGCAGTCGAGGAAGAGAACAGCCGGCTTCGGACGCAGCTCAGTGCCTCCCTGAATGTCGGCGACCGGGTAACGCTCGCAGAACTCGTGGGTGTGAATCTCTCGCCCTACAGACAGGAAGTGATCATCGGCAGGGGAAGCACAGCCGGCATCTACCTCGGGCAGGCGGTCATCAATGACAAGGGCGTCATGGGCCAGGTCACGCGTACCACACCCTTTCGCTCGACTGTCCTGCTGATCACCGACACGCTGCATTCGATCCCGGTGCGTGTGCTGCGTACCGGGCTCCGCACCATTGCGATCGGAACCGGCCGCATCGACAGGCTCGAGCTTCCCTATTTACCTGACAGTGCAAACATCCGTGTTGGCGACATGCTTGTGACCTCGGGTCTCGGGGGGCGTTTCCCGCCCGATTACCCGGTGGCACGCATCACCTCGATCGAATCCGGCAAGGAGATGCGCGCCAGTACTGTCGTGGCAACGCCGCTTGCCAACCTTGCACAGGACCATGATGTCATGCTCGTCTGGAGCATCGATGGTTCACTCGACCTTCCGGACGAGGAAACAGTCAATGACGGGGAGGCGCAAGACGCCGGCAAGAGTGATGGCGTGGCAGCGCAGAGTGGTGGCAATGGTTGACACCTTCCTGTCGCGTGGCAGCATGACGATCTACCTGACCCTGCTGATGAGCCTGATCCTGCAGGTATTCCCGCTGCCGGACTGGGCTTCCCAGCTGCGCCCGCAATGGCCCTTGCTGTTCCTCATCTACTGGAGCATGCTGTTCCCCGAACGAATCGGCATCTTCACTGCAATGATTGTCGGCCTGTTCACCGACGTGATGCTGGACGCGCTCCTGGGCCAGCATGTGCTGTCCTACGCAATCGCAATCTTTATTGTCATCACAGCCTACAAGCGGCTGCGTCTCATGCATGTATGGCAGCAGGCCCTGGCAGTCTTCTTCCTGCTGATGATCGAACGCATCATCACGGCAATGGTGCTCGGCATGACACGCGGCCAGGCGACAGACCTCTCTTTCTGGGTCCCTCCCCTGGCAGGCATGCTGATCTGGCCGCTACTCGGCTTGCTGTTCAGGGATCTCTACCGCAAGGCACGACTCGGCTAGCCGGAAACAACAGAGATGCGACCACCGGACCAGAAAGAGATTCAAGCAAAACGCCTGTTTATCACCAGGACACTTGCCGTACTTGTTTTTGTCCTTGTAGCGATGACTGCCATTCTGCTGCGTCTCTACTGGCTGCAAATCCAGCATCATGACCACTACAAGACACTGGCAACAGACAACCGCATCAAGCTGTTGCCGCTACCGCCGGCACGCGGCGAGATCTATGACCGGAACGGTGTCGTTCTCGCGAAAAATATCACCAGTGTCGATCTTTTCATCACTCCCGACCAGGTTGATGACATCCCTGCCGTGATCGCTGAACTGCAGGAGATCGTTACCATTACCGAAGAGGATATTCAGCGATTCGGAAAACTCAGGCGGCGCCTGCGCCGTTTCGAACAGGTCCCTATCCGCACCGGACTCACCGATGAAGAGATGGCGCAATTCGCGGTCGAACGACATCGGTTCCGCGGTGTCGATCTTGGTGTCAACCTGCGGCGCTACTACCCTTTCGGTGAACTGACTGCACATGTCGTTGGTTATATCGGTCGAATCAACGAACGTGAACTCGAACGTATCGACAAGGCCGCTTATGCCGGCACCTCGCATATTGGCAAGACCGGTCTTGAACGTTTCTACGAGGAGCAACTGCATGGCGATGTTGGCGTACAACGCGTCGAAATCGATGCCATGGGACACATTATTCGCATCCTCGAGACCCAGCCCCCGGTCACGGGCGAGGATATTCAGCTCCATTTCGATATCGAACTGCAGAAAATCGCGTTCGAGGCACTGGGCGAGCATGCAGGATCGGTTGTCGTCATCGATGTCAAGACCGGCGGAGTCCTGGCCATGGCCAGCAAACCCTCGTTCGACGCCAACCTCTTCGTCAACGGCATCAGCTTCAAGGACTACAACGCCCTGCGTGACGACTCGGGCAACCCGCTTTTCAACCGTGCCATCAATGGCAGCTATCCTCCCGGTTCGACGGTCAAGCCCTTTATTGGCCTGGCCGGGCTGGAGACACAGACGGTCAACCACGTGCAATCAATCTACTGCCCGGGACACTACCGGATCAAGAATGCCGGTCGTACCTTTCGCGACTGGAAACGAACGGGGCATGGCACGATCGACCTTGAAAAATCCATCGAGCAATCCTGTGATGTCTACTACTATGACCTCGCCTACTCCATGGGCATCGACAAGATGCATGATTACCTTGCGCAGTTTCATTTCGGCAAGCAGACCGGTATTGATATGCCGGCAGAAACCAGTGCCGTCCTGCCGTCACAGGAATGGAAGAAGCGTCGCTACAAACAGTCATGGCTGCCGGGAGACACGGTCAATGCAGGTATCGGCCAGGGCTATTTTCTTGTCTCCCCCGTACAGCTGGCCTATGCAACTGCCGTCCTCGCCGCAGATGGCAAGCTCATCCATCCACGCCTGGCCTCTCGCATCGGCAAACAGTCGGCATTGTCCCCGGGGGCAGAGATGGAAAGCATCCACAAGAAAGATCCACAAAACTGGGAACATGTGATTGACGGCATGCTGGCCGTCACAGAGGGACAACGTGGTACCGCAAAGCGTATTCGGAACGAACACTACAGGATCGCCGGCAAGACAGGGACCGCGCAGGTCATCTCCATGAAGCAGAACGAAGAGTACGACGAAACGAAACTCGAAAAGGAGAAGCACGACCATGCCCTCTTCATGGCCTTTGCGCCTGCAGAGGACCCGGAGATCGCAGTCGCCGTGATCGCCGAGAATGGTGGTCATGGCGGCGCAACGGCGGCGCCCATCGCCCGCCAGGTCATGGATGCCTGGTTCGGCATCAAACCCGGGGAACCGCTCCAGAGAATGGCACAGGAGGAGAGCGATGAATGACAGCATCCTGACGATGCCGCAACGCCAGCCCCGGGCACTGTTACCGAAATTGCACATCGATCTGCCACTGCTGACCGGCCTCTTGCTGTTGTGCGGCTTCGGCCTTGCCGTGCTCTACAGCGCCGGCGGTAACGACCTGGGCCTCGTCAAGCGCCAGCTGCTGCATCTCGGGCTTGCGGTTGTGGTCATGATCGGCATCGCGCAGATACCGCCCGGCCGGCTGAAACAGGCTGCACCATGGGTCTATCTTCTTGGCGTGGCCCTGCTCGTTGCAGTGCTCTTTGTCGGCGATATCGGCAAGGGAGCGCAACGCTGGCTTCAGTTTGGCGGATTCCGGTTCCAGCCCTCGGAGATCGTCAAGGTTGCCGTACCATTGATGGCGGCCTGGTATATGGCCAATCGTGAACTTCCGGCACGTATCTGGCACCAGATAGCCGCCTTTGTGCTGATCCTGATCCCGGCCGCGCTCATCATCAAGCAACCCGATCTTGGTACGGCAATCCTCGTGGCAGCTGCAGGAATCTTTGTCCTTTTCTTCGCCGGCCTCAGCTGGCGCCTGATCCTCTTTACCTGCCTTGGCGGGGCGATCGGTATCGGTATCATCATCACCTACCCGGACATCCTTGATTCCTTCCTCCACGAATACCAGAAACGCCGGGTACTGACGCTGTTGAACCCGCAGAACGATCCGCTTGGCGCCGGCTACCACATTATCCAGTCGACCATCGCAATCGGCTCCGGGGGCATCTATGGCAAGGGCTGGCTCAATGGCACCCAGTCACACCTGGATTTCCTGCCTGAGCAGCATACGGATTTCATCTTTGCCGTCATCGGCGAGGAGCTTGGCCTGGCGGGCATCACCATCATGATGCTGCTCTATCTGTTCATTATCCTCCGCGGGCTCTATATCGCAGTCATGGCAGATACGACTTTTGGCAGGCTGCTGGCGGGCTCGCTGACCATGGTCTTTTTCATCTACCTGCTGGTCAATACCGGCATGGTTACCGGAATACTGCCCGTGGTGGGTGTGCCACTTCCACTGATCAGTTATGGCGGGACATCGCTGATCACGATCCTCGCAAGCTTCGGTATCCTGATGTCGATCCATACGCACAGAGCACCTGCAAGGAAATAGAGAGATGCATTTACTCAATCGCATTGCCCTGCTGGCCTTTCTGCCGCTCCTGCCGCTGGAGGCGGCCACGCTACAGGAAGAGGAACTTGCATTCGCCAGAGAGATGGCCGGAAAACACGGATTCGAACAGAGCTGGGTCGAGCAGCAACTCGAAGCAGCAGAACACAGGGAACAGATCATCGCTGCCATCACACGGCCTGCCGAGGCCATGCCCTGGCACAGGTACCGCAAGATCTTCATGACCGAGGAACGCATTGCCGGAGGGCTTGAATTCCTGGAAAAACACCACGATTTGCTGATAAGGGCCGAAGCTGAATACGGTGTCCCCCCGGAAATCGTGACGGCCATCATCGGTGTCGAGACGAAATACGGCAAGATCACCGGCAGCCACCGGGTCATCGATGCACTGAAAACACTGGGCTTCGGCTACCCGAAACGCGGAGAGTTTTTTCGCAGGCAACTCGAGGAGTTCCTGCTGATGATGCGTGAGGAGCAGATGGATCCGCAGCAACCACTCGGCTCCTACGCCGGCGCCATCGGTATGCCGCAGTTCATACCTTCGAGCTTCCGTGCTTTCGCGGTTGACTTCGACGGTGATGGCAAGCGGAATCTCTGGGACAATCCGGCCGATGTCATCGGTAGCGTCGCCAACTACTTTGCAGAGCATGACTGGCGCAAGGGGGCGCCTGTCGCTTACAGGCTCGGCGTCCGTCTTGACGGCATCGAACCGGGTAACAGGCGTGGCCAGAAACCGAATCTCGGCATCTCAGATCTCAAGGCACTGAGGGCGACACTCCTCGTACCTGCAGACCTGGGGGAAAACGAGCAGGTTGCGCTGCTTGAATTCGAGCAGCCTGCTGGTAATGATTACTGGCTGGGATTGCACAACTTCTACGTCATAACCCGCTACAACCACAGTAACCTTTATGCCATGGCTGTCTACCAGCTTTCGGAAGCCATCAAACAACGACTGACAGACAAGTGATCATGATCTACTCAAAGCGCATCAACGGATTTCTCTTCGGACTACTCTTGCTGATTGCAGCGGCCCAGCCGGCGCTCGCGATCGACCCGCCTGACATCGAGGCCGGCGGCCACCTCCTGATGGATGTTCATACCGGTAATGTCCTGTCGGAAAAAAACGCAGACGAGCGGCTTGAACCAGCCAGTCTGACGAAGATCATGACAGCGCATCTCGTCTTCATGGAGATCGAGGCCGGCCGCATCAAGCTCGACGACCTCGTGACCATCAGCGAGAAAGCCTGGAGGATGGGCGGTTCAAAGATGTTCATTGAGGTTGGCAAACAGGTCACGGTAAAGGATCTCCTCAAGGGCCTGATTATCCAGTCAGGCAACGATGCCGCCGTCGCGCTTGCCGAATACGTAGCCGGTTCCGAGGAGACCTTTGCGCAGCTCATGAACAAGGAAGCCGAACGACTCGGCGCCACCGGAACCCATTTCGTCAACGCATCCGGCATGCCGGATCCCGAGCACTACACCACCCCCAGGGATATCGCGCTCATGTCGCGCGCAACGATTCTCGATCACCCCGAGTTCTACAAGTGGTACGCGATCAAGGACTACACCTACAACAATATCAAACAGAACAACCGCAACGGCCTGTTGTGGAAGGACAGCAGTGTTGATGGCGTGAAGACTGGCCACACCGAAGCCGCAGGATATTGCCTGGTCGCGTCGGCCGTGCGCGACGGGACAAGGCTGATGTCGGTCATCATGGGAACGGAGAGCACAGCAGCGCGCGAGACCGCATCCAGCGAGTTGCTCAACTATGGCTTCCGGTTCTTCGAAACACGCAAAATCCTCAGTGCCGGTGACCAACTCCAGCAGGTGAAAATATGGAAAGGCGATGTCGAACAGGTCCCGGTTGGCGTCGCGAGCGACATCTTCATGACCTACCCGCGTGAAGATAAAGAGAGCCTTCAGGCGCAATTGATGCTGTCGACCCCGATCGAGGCACCCGTACAGAAAGGCCAGCAGCTTGGCACCGTGGTCATCAGCCTCAAGGGAGAAAAGAAGAAAACCGTGCCACTCGTCTCTCTGGCAGCAGTTGGCGAGGGAAGCTTTTTCTCACGGATGACAGATGCCTTCATGCTCTGGCTGGAATGAGTATCGCCTATCTCAACGGCGCGTGGCAGCCGCTCGAGGAAACCAGGATCCCTGTCCTTGACCGGGGCTTCCTGTTCGGTGACGGTGTTTACGAGGTCATTCCGGTCTACTCGGGCAAACCTTTTCGCCTCAAACGACACCTGGAACGCCTGGAAAACAACCTTGCGGCGATTCGCATCGACAAGCCACTCTCGCACGAGGAGTGGGACGCCATCATCCAGCGTCTGATCGAGGATCACGGACCTGTCGACCAGGCGCTCTACCTGCAGGTCACCCGCGGTGTCGCCCCGAAGCGCGACCATGCCTTCCCTGCGGACACAACTCCAACAGTTTTCGCGATGACAAACCCGCTGCCGAAACCGGATCCGGAACGCAACCTGCAAGGTTATGCTGCCATCACCGTCAGCGATGAACGCTGGAATAACTGTCACATCAAGGCGATCACGCTGTTGGCGAATCTTCTTGCACGCCAGGAAGCAGTCGACAAGGATGCACAGGAAGCCATCTTCATCCGTGATGGCAAGGCCGTCGAGGGTGCTGCGAGCAATCTCTTCATCGTCCGCGACAGGCTGCTGATCACGCCGCCAAAGAGCAAAGAACTCCTGCCCGGCATCACGCGCGACTTCGTCCTGGAGCTCGCCGCGGAGCATGGGATTCCCTATGCCGAGGCCGAGATTCCTGTCGAGGAACTGGCAAAAGCCGACGAGATCTGGGTCACCAGCTCGATCAGGGAGATTCTCCCGATAACATCCCTGGACGGCAAGCCGGTCGGCAGCGGCAAGGCAGGATCGGGCTGGCTGCGCATGCAGGAACTTTTTGAACTCGGCAAGGAACACTTCAGACATGGAGATGACCATGAGTGAGCACGATGAGATCATGCAGTACCCGTGCGAGATCGCGGTGAAGGCCATGGGCCGCACGGATCTGGAAGTCGATTTCGAGGCGATTGTCATCGAGATCGTGCGTCGTCACGCACCGGATATCGGCGAAGGCGCCGTGACTTCACGCGAAAGCAGAAATGGCAACTACCTGGCTGTTACTGTGCGCGTCATGGCAGAAAGCCGGGAGCAGATGGACAGGATCTACCAGGAGTTGTGTGATCACGAACATGTCACCATGGCACTGTGACGGCTCCCCTCCTGAACATCCGGACACTCGGAGAGCTTGACTATCGCGAAGTCTGGAATGCGATGCAGGCCTTCACATCCAGCCGCGAACCAGGCCAGGTCTCCGAGCTATGGCTTGTGGAACATCCTCCCGTTTTCACGCAGGGTCAGGCAGGCAAGGCCGAGCATGTACTCGATGCCGGCACGATCCCGGTCGTGCAAACAGACCGTGGCGGCCAGGTCACCTATCATGGTCCGGGACAACTCGTGTGCTACCTGCTCCTCGATCTCGACGAGATCGGCATTGGTATCCGTTCACTGGTCTATCGCACCGAGCAGGCGATCATCCGGCTGCTTGACACAGAGGGCATCAAGGCCGAACGGCGCAAGGGAGCACCCGGTGTTTACACAGCAAATGCAAAAATTGCCCAGATTGGCCTGCGGGTGAAAAGGCACCACACCTATCATGGCCTCAGCCTGAATATTGGCATGGACCTCGATCCATTCGAGCGCATCAACCCTTGCGGCTACGCGGGGCTTGCTGTCACCGACATGCGAAGCCAGGGATCGCCCATCGGAATGGAAGAGGCAGGGAAGCGACTGTGTGGTTATCTCGCAGAAGAGATGGGATACACTATCGGACAATCATTCATGAGACTTCCCGGTTCACAGCATGGCTGATCAACTGAAAGCACCCTCGAGAGACAAGCCGGACACACACCAGCGCGGCGCCGAGAAAGTTGCGCGCATTCCCGTCAAGGTCGAACCGACCACAGAAGTCCTCCGCAAGCCCTCCTGGATCCGCGCGAAAGCGCCTGCCGGCAAGGGCGTCGCACGCATCAAGCAGATTCTGCGCGAGCGCAAACTCAGTTCTGTTTGCGAGGAAGCTCTCTGCCCGAATCTTGGCGAATGTTTCAGCCACGGCACAGCAACATTCATGATCATGGGAGACATCTGCACGCGCCGTTGCCCCTTCTGCGACGTCGCGCACGGCAAACCCGAATCGCTCGACCCGGACGAACCACGCCAGCTTGCCGAGGCAATCCGTGAAATGGCGCTGAGCTATGTCGTTGTTACTTCGGTGGATCGTGATGACCTTCGCGATGGCGGTGCGGCCCATTTCGGCGCCTGCATCAGCGAGACCCGCAAGCGATCGCCCGGCACGAAAATCGAGATCCTGGTGCCCGATTTTCGCGGACGCATGGAAACCGCGCTCGAACTCCTGACGCAGACCCCTCCCGATGTCTTCAACCACAACCTCGAAACGGTACCGCGACTCTACAGGCAGGCGCGCCCCGGTGCTGATTACCAGTGGTCACTGGATCTCATCAGGGCGTTCAAGTCCCGCAACCCCGACGTACCGACAAAGTCGGGGCTCATGCTCGGGCTTGGTGAAGAGCTCGACGAGGTGCGCGAGGTCATGCAGGATCTGCGCAACCACCGGTGTGACATGCTGACGATTGGCCAGTATCTCCAGCCCAGCCGCGACCACCTTCCTGTCAAACGCTTCGTCACGCCGGAAGAGTTCGAACAGCTGGCCGCCGAGGCGCGGTCAATGGGCTTTTCCAATGTTGCCAGCGGCCCCATGGTGCGCTCCTCCTATCACGCTGACCTGCAAGCCAACCCGTTGCTGGACCAGCGCTGAGCTGCCGGGATGAACTTCGAGACGATCAGGGCGATTGATGCCTTGCTGCTCCCCCCCGGGCTCTTCTTCATCCTTGCGTTGATCGGACTGCTGCTCGCCTTCACGCGCGCCGGTCGCCTGCTGCTCTTTGTCTCGGTGATTTTCCTCTACCTGCTCAGTACGCCATGGCTTGCGAGCAAGCTGATCTCGCCCCTCGAGCAGGAGTACCCGGCAATCACGCCGGAGGCACTCAGTCAGAGCAACGCGGACGTGCTGGTCCTGCTTGGTGGCGGTTATTTCGGGGAATCCGTCGAGTATGCAGATACCGCCATTGGACCCTATTTCGCCGAGCGGCTGCGCTATACGGCATGGCTCGCGAACCAGACCGGATTGCCTGTCATCGTCAGCAGCGGTAAATCGGATGCGCCTGCCGCGGCCCGTATCCTGGAAAACCAGTATGGAGTGCAGTCTGTAGCGGTCGACGACAAGAGCTGGAATACGCTCGACAATGCCGCCAATACCGCACAACTTGCCCGGGAGCTGGGTTATGCCCAGCTTGCGGTCGTGACGCATGGCTGGCATATGCCGCGGGCAATCTGGAGTTTTCGCAAGGCCGGGCTCGACGTACTACCCGCGCCAATGGGTCTGACGCATTCCGTTTCGGCACCCGACAAGATACGCAGCTGGTATCCCTACTCGATCGCTCTGCTGCGCAGTGACAAGGCTATCCACGAGTATGCTGGACTCATGTGGTACAAATTTCTCGCCAGCAGGGCCGATGCGGTCGAGCAGGAGAGCCAAGCGGCGGGAGAGACACAGAACACGGAAGGGAATGGCGGGTAACGGACCTGCCAGCGCGGCGAATCAGCCCGGCACCGAGGATGCCGTGTTGAATGTCTGACGGCTTTCTCGCAGGTTGCGGCGCAGATATTTCAGGACCCTGACGACATATTGCTGCGTTTCACGGTATGGGGGGATGGTTCTGCCGTATTTCATGACGGCACCCTCGCCTGCGTTATAGCTTGCGATGGCAAGCTTGACGTCGTTATCGAACAGGTTCAGCAATTCGCGCAGGTAATTTACGCCTGCATCAATATTCTGCTCGGGGTCAGTCCTGTCCGTCACCCCGAATCGCCTGGCTGTCGCAGGCATGAGTTGCATGAGTCCCACAGCCCCGGCACTGGAGATCGCATTTGGATCATAGGCTGATTCAGCCTCGATAACCGCATGAATCAGTTCCGGAGTGACATTGTACTTCTGGGCTTTCTTGTCGACGATACCGGCGAACTTCGGACGATTGTATTCCTTTGCCTCGACATCCGGTTTCTTCTCGACAGGGATTCTTTTCTCGATTTCACGTCCCTTGACGTCGCCCCAGGTCAAATGCATTTTCCTGACAAGGACGAAGGGCAACTCCAGCTCCTTGTCCGTATAGACCAGGGAACCGTCAGGCGCACGGTACTGGTAGGCGATCCCGGCAGATGCTGCGGGTACCAGGAACAGAAGCAGAAAAACGAGAACAAGCCTGGCTAAGTCCATTAATTTGTTGGAATTATGTCAGTTCAATCGAGTATATCCTGCAACTGCTGTATTTGCCAGAGCGGGAGTCACTGGCCACAGGCCCCGTTCCTGTTAGTTCACGGCTGCACGCAACCAGGAATATACCGATGGTTATTCTGCTGGATATCTTCAGGATGCCAGGCGTTTCCGGATCTCCTTGCGCGCATCCGCGATCAGCGTGTCACGGTCGATGGAGTCGAGTATTTCGCGCACGACCAGCTTCGGACCTCCCTCACCCCACGACTTGCCTTGTGCCAGGTAACGTTCGGCAGCCTGGCCGACAACCCAGGTGCTGTAATAAGCCAGCGCCCCCTGGGCGCTGCCCGTGACGACTGCGGACAGTCCGGCTGTGCCCAGCTTGAGTGCAGAAGAGAGCACGTGCACGACCCAGACCGTCCCCATGAGCAATACCATCTGTGCACCGATGGTTTTGAGCAGTCCTCGGGCTTCTCCCTTGTTGATCGGCAGCCCGTAAATTCTCGACAGGTGGACAATCATGGAAACATCCACGACGGCAGCAGCCACGAGGTCAGCGACCGGGACCGGGTTGATTGCGACAGCAATCCCCTTTGCGAGGCAGTAGGTGCGAATCAACTGACTGCCTAGATGGCGTTTTGCATCGAGAATGCGCGCGGCCACCTCGTCACTGAGGCGCCCGGCAAACAGCGAGGCATTGACAGCCGCGAGGCTCTTTCCCTCGTTTTCCAGGATCGACCATAGGCGATTGCGTACAGGCTCGACATCGGCTGCAGGCTGCCTGCTTGTTTCGGTCTCCCTGCCCTCTTCATCAACCCGGATCACGACTTGCATCGCGGGATCAGCAGAAGCGGTGACGATATCATTCCTTGCCACCATGCCTTCAAGATGCCTGGCCAGCGATTCACGAATCTGCTCCAGCTGTTCATGGCTGTAGCGGTCGGCCTTGTTGAGCACGACGATAAGGGGCATGCCGAGCGTCTTCAGTCGACGCAAGGCCTCGAGCTCGGTCCCCGTCATATCACCATCGACGACAAAGAGAACGATATCAGCACGCTGCGCCACTTCGGCCGCCAGCTGTTCCCGGGCCTCGCCATCCACCTCGTTGATCCCCGGCGTATCGATCATGAGAATGTTGCCGGCAGCATACTCGCGCCAGCTCCCCGTCGTCACCTGACGTGTCATACCGTGCAGCGGGCTGGTGGAGAAGCGGCTCTCCCCGAGCAGCGCATTCAGCAGTGCCGACTTGCCGACGCTCACACGACCGTACACAGCGATGTGGATTTCATCGTTCTCCAGCTTGTCGAGCATCTGCCGGACATTGCGGTATTCATGCTCCAGTTCCTCGCGGACCGCTTCCGGCACGCGCGAATCATCGATGAGTTCACGCAAGCTCTCGCGCGCCAGTTCGAGGTGATGATCACCCCTGTCAGCTGTCGCGCTTGCCGAGTTCCTCGAGGGCCACCTTGGCATAGCGCCGCGCAGACGACTCCAGATTGACACCTATTTGCTCCTTGAAAAAACGTGAAGCGACCAGTGGCCGCAGTTCACCACGTGATTGCAATGACCGTGCGACTGCATTGCCGAGAGTATTGAAAATCATGCCATAGGCAATGGCATGCAGCAGGCCGCCGGCAATGGTACCGACACCCGGGAATGCCTTGAGGCCGTTGCCCGCAATCGCCAGTATCAGGGTCTTCGTGGTTCCCACATGCTTCTGTACCAGCTCGAACAGCAACTCCGTGTCGGCCTGGCGGACAGGGACATTGTAGAGGTCGGACAATTCCCGCACCATGCGCGTTCCCAGCACACCCTGTATCAGAAGGTCCGAACCCGGTGTGATCGCGGCCAGCCCGCCGACAACGGCTTTTTTCGAGTAGTCCGCAACAATCTGCCCTGCACGCCTGTTGCGTTCCTCGGCCAACGCATCCTCGAGCTTTCGTTGCGCGAGAATAAAGACAGACGCATCGCGCAGGCTGTCGAGCACTTCCCGACGGCTATCGATCACCCGTTGCATTGCATCGAGCAGCTCATCGACCTGCGGCGCTGTTCGTCGCAGGGCTTGCTCCTCACTGCCGTCCGGCAACTGGCGGATGACGATCTCTTCACTGCCGCTTCGAACGGTGACGACGGGAATGTCTCCAAGCCTGTTTGAGAGCGATGCTTTCAGCACATCGAGCGCTTCCTTT
>JASFFK010000027.1:0-13144 GCA_050124335.1 Chromatiales bacterium
ACCCCGAGCGCGTCAGGCAGTCCTGCAGGGTTGTTGCCACCCGCCTGAGCCATGTCGGGACGCCCGCCTCCCCTGCCGTCGACCTTCTCGGCGGCAAGCTTGACCAGGTCGCCGGCCTTGAAACGGCCGGTCAGGTCCTTCGTGACACCGGCCGCCAGGTTGACCTTGTCGTCGCTGCGCGTGCCGAGAAGGATCACGGCGCTGCCCAGCTTGCTCTTGAGCTGGTCCATGGTGTCACGCAGCGTCTTGACATCGGCACCGGGCAGTTCGGCCGCCAGGACCTTGACGCCGTTGATCTCGACGACTTGCGAGGCCAGGTCACTGCCCGCGGAGGCTGCCTGCTTCGCCTTGAGCTTCTCGAGCTCCTTTTCGAGTTCGCGGTGTTTGGCGAGGAGCTGTTCGAGCTTGACGGTGATGTCGTCCTTGCCCGCCTTCAGCAAACCGGCAACCGACTGCAGCTGCTGCTCCTCCGCCTCAACAAGCGCGAGCGCCTTTTCGCCGGTCACGGCCTCGATGCGGCGAACGCCGGAGGCGATACCTGTTTCCGAGAGAATCTTGAACAGGCCGATATCGCCCGCCGCGCGAACATGGGTGCCGCCACAGAGCTCGACCGAGAAATCGCCGAGCCGCAATACGCGGACATCGTCTGCATACTTTTCACCGAAGAGTGCCATGGCGCCAGACTGTTTGGCCTGCTCGAGCGGCATCACCTTCGTTTCTGCCGGATTGTTGGCGCGAATCTGGTTGTTCACGAGCTGCTCGATCTCCAGCAGCTGTTCCTTGCTGACCGGTTCGAAATGCGAGAAGTCGAAGCGCAGCCGTTCTGCATCAACGAGCGAGCCCTTCTGCTGTACGTGGTCGCCCAGGACATGGCGCAAGGCAGCATGCATGAGATGCGTTGCCGAGTGGTTCAGCACTGTTGCCTGGCGCAGCGCCTTGTTGACGCGCGCATCGACACTGTCGCCGACAGCCAGCTTGCCGCTCTCGAGAGCGCCGACATGGCCAAAGACGTCACCGCCCTGTTTCCGGGTATCCCTGACAGCAAAGACGCCGCCGCCATGGGAGACCAGCAGTCCGCGATCGCCGACCTGCCCGCCGGATTCGGCATAGAAGGGCGTCCTGTCGAGGATCACGATCGCCTGCTGGCCGGGTTCGATGGCATCGACCGCTTCACCCTCGACATAGATCGCCTGGACACTGCCCTCGTCCTCGAGATGATCATAGCCCGTGAAGCAGGTCTCTCCCTCGAGTGTCATCTTGAAACTTTGATCCGCGCCGAACTGGCTCGCGGCGCGCGCGCGTTCGCGCTGCGCTTCCATCGCCTCGTCGAACCCCTGACTGTCGACACTGAGCTCGCGCTCGCGCGCGATATCGGCCGTCAGGTCGAACGGAAAACCGTAGGTGTCATAGAGCCTGAACACCACCTCGCCAGGGATGGTGTCGCCATCCAGCGCAGCGATCTCCTCGTCGAGGATCTTCATCCCCTGCTCGATGGTTTCGGCGAAGCGCTCTTCCTCAACGCGCAGGACTTTTTCGACCTGCGCGCGGCTCTTGCGCAGCTCCGGGTAGGCATCGCCCATGACTTCGTCGAGCGCGCCGACCAGCCTGTACATGAAGGGCTGCTTCTGGCCGAGCTGGTAGCCATGACGAATCGCACGGCGGATGATGCGGCGCAGGACATAGCCGCGCCCCTCGTTGGATGGCATGACGCCATCGACGATCAGGAAAGCTGCCGAACGGATGTGATCGGCAATGACGCGCAGGGACTTCGACTCGAGATCGGTGGCTCCGGTCGCTTCTGCCGCCGCCTTGATGAGATGCTGGAAGAGATCGATCTCGTAGTTGGAATGCACATGCTGCAGCACTGCGGCCAGGCGCTCGAGACCCATGCCCGTATCCACAGAGGGCTTCGGCAAGGGTGTCATGGTGCCGTCTGCATCACGGTTGTACTGCATGAAGACCAGGTTCCAGATCTCGATATACCTGTCGCCGTCCTCCTCGGGCGTACCGGGCGGACCGCCCCACACCTCCTCGCCATGATCGAAAAAGATCTCCGTGCAGGGACCGCATGGCCCCGTATCACCCATGGACCAGAAGTTATCGCTCTCGTAGCGCTTGCCGCCTTCCTTGTCGCCGATGCGGGTGAAACGTGCCGGGTCGACACCGACCTGATTGAGCCAGATATCCGCAGCCTCGTCATCCTCCTTGTAGACGGTGACCCACAACTTCTCCTTCGGCAGGCCGAGCGTGTCGGTCAGGAATTCCCACGCGTACCTGATGGCATCTTCCTTGAAATAGTCGCCAAAGCTGAAGTTGCCGAGCATCTCGAAGAAGGTGTGATGTCGTGCTGTGTAGCCGACATTTTCCAGGTCGTTGTGCTTGCCGCCGGCGCGCACGCAGCGCTGGGAGGTGACAGCACGGTTGTAGGAGCGTTTTTCCCGTCCCGTGAAGACATCCTTGAACTGGACCATGCCCGCATTCGTGAACAGGAGGGTCGGATCATTTCCCGGCACGAGCGGGCTCGAATCGACCACGCGGTGTCCGCGTTGCTCGAAAAAGTCGAGAAAAGCCTGTCTGATTTCGGCGCTGGTTTTCATCGAGTGGTGAAACTGCTGCGAAAAAGGGCAATGTTATGCGGGATGGCGGCGAATGTCACGCTGTCAGACCCCGGAAAACCGGTGATTTTTCGTTACGGTAGCGGATTGCACAGCAGACAGATAACGGCAGGAAAAAAGCAGCGCGGGAACCGCGGCATGACAGCTGCTGCAGGTGTCAGTCGAAGAGGTAGTCCCGAATCAGGTATTCGGGATAACCGCGATACTCCAGGTAGCGGGCGATTTTCGATTTCTCCTTGAAATCCTCCCCCTTGTTGTCGCCAAACTTGCGTCTCGCGGTCTGGATCATGAGATGGCGCCACTCATTCTCCCGGTGATCGACCCATTCGCTGATCATGGTGTCGTTGATCCCGCGCTCCCGCAGCAGAGCGCGCATGCGCAGCGGTCCGAATCCCTTTCTCTTCAGCACATTGATGTACTGTTCCGTAAAACGTTCATCGCTGAGGAGCCCCTGTCTTTCGAGGCTGCGCAGTGCCTCCTCGACAACAAGGGGGTCATAGTCACGGGCCAGCAGCTTGCGCCGCAGCTCGAGGCGCGAATGCTCGCGGTCGGCAAGCAACCGGATGCCGTGTTGCTCGGCATCCCGCTGCTCGTTCTGTTCCGCCGCGTAATCGTTCATCGTCAGCTTTCGAGCGCCTCCTGGAGGCCATCTTCATCCGCCGCATCCACTGCTTCGGCTGTCGGGAAGACACTTGCACGGATACTGCCCTCGATCTCCGTGGCAACATCGGGATTCTCCTTCAGGAAGTTGCGCACGTTCTCCTTGCCCTGACCGATCTTGTCCCCCTTGTAGCTGTACCAGGAACCTGACTTGTCGACGATGCCATGCTGTACACCAAGGTCGATGATCTCGCCCTCGCGAGAGATCCCCTCGCCATACATGATCTCGAAGTTGGCCTGCTTGAATGGCGGCGCAACCTTGTTCTTGACGACCTTGACACGGGTCTCGTTACCCACCACCTCGTCACCACGCTTGATAGCACCTGTGCGGCGAATATCCATGCGCACAGAGGCATAGAACTTGAGTGCGTTACCGCCAGTGGTGGTTTCAGGGCTTCCGAACATCACGCCAATCTTCATGCGGATCTGGTTGATGAAGATCACGATGCAGTTGGAGCGCTTGATGTTGGCCGTGAGCTTGCGCAGTGCCTGCGACATCAGGCGTGCCTGCAGACCGACGTGGGAATCACCCATCTCGCCCTCGATCTCGGCGCGCGGGGTCAGCGCGGCGACCGAGTCCACGACAACGACATCGACGGCGCCGGAACGCACGAGCATATCGGTGATCTCGAGCGCCTGCTCGCCGGTATCGGGTTGTGAAACAAGGAGTTCATCCATGTTGACGCCGAGCTTTTCTGCGTATTGCGGGTCGAGAGCATGTTCAGCATCGACGAAAGCCGCCGTGCCGCCCTTTTTCTGGGCCTCGGCGACAATGTGCAGTGTCAGTGTTGTCTTGCCCGAAGACTCCGGGCCGTAGATCTCGATGACGCGCCCCTTCGGCACCCCACCGATCCCCAGTGCAATATCCAGCCCGAGCGAACCGGTCGAAACCGCCTCCATACTACGTACGGAGCTGTTGTCGCCCATGCGCATGACCGAGCCCTTTCCGAACTGCTTCTCGATCTGTGACAGTGCGGCGCTGAGCGCCTTCTTGCGATTGTCATCCATCTGTTTTTCCCCTCTGAATGGAAGCTGTTGTTCTCTACTTGTTCTCTAGTATGGCACAGCACCAGGCTCAAGTCATGAGCCCGGTGAAAAAATTTAATCTCTCAGGACGAAGCCGCAATTTCAATGGTGTTGCTGCGCCCTGACGAGCGGGATCATGGTCTCGTTCTCCGCTGACACGCGCTCCATGATAGCGCCGATGACATCTGTCATCTCCTCCTTGAAAGCGGCGTGCTCCTCCTCGTCCGCATCAACATGGCACCACTGCTTGATGTGCGAGCCGAAGCGCTTTTTCAGCGCCCTCGCACTGTCATGGAAAGCGGTGACGCGCTCGACAACCGAGGGCTCCGGGCTGTTGAGCAGGTCTGTGTAGAGACTCTTGTCCTCGAACATCAGGTGCATCCAGACCTTGTCGTAAAAGCGTGACACCAGATCACACACGTAGGGGTTGCCGCGCAGTTCAGGTTCCTGGACAAGCACGAGAAGCACCTGGCAAAGGTTGGCAATATCCCTGTTCTGCTGCTCAAGTTCTTCGAGCGTGTACATGCGGTCTCTCCGGGTCAATCCTGGCAATAGTGGATGATAACGCCAGCCGTCTCATTGCGACAGTGGCTGAGTTTGCCCTGTCTCCCCGACAAGTTTCCACTGCGCAACTGTCTGGTAACGGGGAGTTCCGATGCCATCACGGGACCAGGCAAGGCGGAATTCATCGACATGCCACTCCACGGGCTCGATTGTCTCTGTCTCGACCGGCATCGAGCGTCGCGAGAGCGTGACATGCGGGCGGTAGTGTCGCGTTTCGGGCGTAAAATCACAAGCCAGCGCACCCTCGTTCAGCGCCGAAACAAGTGCGGTGAGGGCCCCGGGAACGTCGCTCGCGCCTGCGAGGAGCACTTTCGGACGGCGCCAGTAATCAATGGTGTCGATGCGAATGTCGAATGGCGGCAGGCTGATCTGTGACGCCATGGTTTCCAGGCATGCCTGCCGGTCACTCATGCCGATGAACACCAGCGTCATGTGAAGGTCGAGCGGATGATGCCGACTTCCCCTGCGCACCCATGTGTCCTGCAGGGTAACGAGTCGCTTCCTGACATCATCAGGCGGGAAGATGCCAAAAAAGAGCCGTCTAGTCCCGGACAAGTTCGATCAACCCCTTCAGCGCAGCCTCGACTGCCTGGAAACGCACTGCTGCCCGGTCACCTTCGAAATGGAAACGTTGAGCAGTTGCCTCACCATCGTCTAGCTGCCAGGCAACCCAGACAGTCCCACGCGGCTTGAAATGCGTCCCTCCGCCGGGTCCCGCGATGCCGCTGATGGCCACCGCGAGATCGCCATTGCCATGCTCGAGTGCGCCCGCCACCATCTCACGCACGACGGCCCCGCTGACCGCCCCATGCTGTGACAGTGTCTGCGCGGAGACTCCGAGCATGCTCTGCTTGGCCTTGTTGCTGTAGGTAACAAATCCCTGCTCGAACCAGCTGCTCGAACCAGGCAGGTCCGTGCAGATCTTGGCGACCCAGCCACCCGTGCATGATTCGGCAGTCATCAGCATGTGTCGCTGGGCAATGCAGTACTCGGAAAGTTTGTCGGCAAGTTGCCTGAGCCTGTCTTCATCCATGGGACTGTTTTACCGGCCGAAGGGACACAGCACAAGCGGTAGCGTTCGCAGAGGGCGCTTCATATCAGGCGGTCTCAGAGGACGAGAGTCTCACCCTCTGTAGCAAGTGACACACTGCAGCGGCAACCCTGATCGGCAACTCGTTGCCGGCTCTCTGTGAGAATTGCATCGAGCTCATCGTCGGTGCGGGAAGGATCATGGTGAAACAGCACGAGTCGCCCGGCATGGCAGTCACAGCCGAGCTGCAGGGCCTGGTCGATTGATGTATGTCCCCAGCCAAGTGCCTGTTCAAGTTCACCGGATGTATACATGGCGTCATGGATGAGTACATCGACTTCATTCAGAAATGCCTTCCACTCATCATAGGAAGTGGCCGGCTTGCCGGGTGGAAAGAGCTCATTATCAGTCACGTAGGCGAGACTTCCGGATGCCGTGTTGATGCGGTATCCGGCGCCGCCACCGGGATGGTTGGTAGGACAGGCGCGGATCACTGCGTCACCGATGACGATCTCGCCCCTCGCATCGAGCTGCAGAACGGAGATGTCTGCCTGCAGGTTATCACCGGAAACAGGAAAGTGCGGATCGATCATCTGGTCCAGAACCGCCATCGCCTCGTTCCTGTCGAGACAGGCCGAGAGCAGCCTGATCTCCCTGCCCTCCTGGTAGATCGGACGAAAAAAAGGCAGCCCCTGGATATGATCCCAGTGATGGTGACTGAAAAGCAGTGTCAGCGGTGCATCGCTGTCTGCCAGCCGGTCACCAAGCCTGCGAATCCCCGTGCCGGCGTCGATGATGAGCTGGGTGCCATCATCGAGCTCGACATGCAGACAGGATGTATTGCCGCCATACCTGACCGTGTCGATGCCCGGCGTTGCGATGGAACCACGCACTCCGTAGAAAGTTGCTCTCACGCCTCAATTCCCGGTTGATAGTGAACCGCCCGCCTGTATCCGGCGGGCCTGGCCCGACTCACCAAATGGCTCAGTGAACATGCAGAAACCCGCTTGCCCTCCACTGGAGTCGCCGCCAGTAACAGCTTACTCCCGATCAGAGATCGTAGCCACGCTCCTCGTGCATATGAATATCGAGCCCCTGGATCTCCTGCTCTTCCGTGACACGCAGTCCGGATGTCAGCACAGAGGTGACTTTCAGCAACACCCAGGTCATGACAGCGGTGAACACAACTGTCGCGCCGATACCGACCAGCTGCACACTGACCTGCCCACCCATGGTCTCGATACCGTCTGCGAATCCGAAACCGCTGAAAACGCCGAGACTGGTCGCCGAGAAGATACCTGCGAGGAAAGTCCCCAGGATGCCGCCAACGCCGTGAACCGGGAACACATCGAGCGAATCGTCAATCTTGAGTTTTTGCTTCAGCGTGATAGTTGCAAAGTAGCAGATGCTGCCGGCGAGCATACCGATCAGAAGTGCGCCAGCCGGACCAACGAAACCGGACGCCGGAGTGATGGTACCGAGCCCCGCGACCATGCCGGTGACGACGCCGAGGACGCTTGGCTTGCCGTGCTTGATCCACTCCATGAGCATCCATGTCATGGCGCCCGTTGCTGCAGAGATATGAGTGACCAGCATCGCCATGGCCGCATCACCATTCGACGCCAGCGCGCTGCCGCCATTGAAACCGAACCAGCCTACCCAGAGCATGCCGGCACCCGTAACCGTCATGGTCATGTTGTGAGGAGGCATCGCAGTGGTGCCAAAGCCCCTGCGTGGACCCAGTACAAGAGCTGCAACGAGCGCGGCGACGCCAGCCGTAATATGGACGACGGTGCCACCCGCAAAGTCGTAAAGCCCCATCTCACCGAGCCATCCACCGCCCCAGACCCAGTGGGTGACAGGGACGTAAACGGCGAGCAGCCAGAGTGCGCTGAAAAGCACCATGGAGGAGAATTTCATGCGCTCGGCAAAACCACCGATGATGAGCGCAGGCGTAATGATGGCAAATGTCATCTGGAACAGCATGAAAAGGGCTTCGGGGATGTCGCCGGAGAGTGTCTCCTTGCCCACCCCGGACATGAAGACCCTGCTGAAATCCCCGATCCAGGCATTCCCTTCACCGAAGGCGAGGCTGTACCCGACAACGAGCCACAGGATGGTCACAATACCCCCGATCGCAAAACACTGCATCAGCACCGACAGCACGTTCTTGGTGCGGACCAGGCCACCGTAGAAGAGCGCGAGTCCCGGCAGGGTCATGAACAGCACGAGCGCAGTGGATGTGAGGATCCAGGCGGTATTGGAACCACTCAGGCCATCCTCGGCAGAGGCCACAGCCGGCAACAGCAGGATGCAGAGCAGCAGGTTCTTCATCAGGATTTGCATTGGATCTCCCCGAAGCGTGTTTTTTGTTTCATTCTGACAACGGCTCAGGATTTTATAGCAGATAGCATCGGGGCGCACCTCGCAGCAGCATCAGAAGAGAGGGAAAGGCGGGATACAGAAAAAAAAACCAGCGTACCGTAAGGAACGCTGGTCAACTGAGTCAAAGGGGAGTCACTTACCGAATGCCCGACTTAATCGTTCAGGCTTTCAGTATTTAATATGACCGGAGGGTTGGGAAAAAGTTCTGCAGATAGAGATTTTTTTCCAAAAAACCTCAGGTAATCAATGAAGTACAAGGCAGGCTGATCAGAAAGGCTTTGAACTCATACTGTTACACTATTTTGTGAATGCAGAATAACAGGTGTTGCCAGGCTGATTGCCTGCCTGGCTGCCCCTTCATGACCGCGAGATTCACCTCCTGGCATGTGTTCAGCAGGTTTGGCACATCCCTGGTGTAGTAGTAGAGCCTCCATTCGATCGCATAGTCACCGGTCTTCGTCGCCTGGACTTGTCAGCATTAAAGTGATCAAGCCACCGCACGAGCGGGCGGGAAAAAACGAGCAGCACGAGGTTCAGAATCAGGAGGATACTCGCATACTCGCCGAGCCTGGCGTAGTTGGTCTCAAGAATCTGCCAGAGCGTCTCGAGCATCAGGCTGTTTCGGGAAACAGCTTGCGCCAGATCCAGCTGCGTGGCTTGACCCGGTCATGCAGAACATACTCCAGCGCGACCGGGTGCTGCAGCGTCCAGTTCATTCTCGACCTGACAGAGTAGCGGCCGCACCACAGGATCTTGTCGCCCACCGAGAGCTCGAGATCCCTGGCGGGCAGGAGTGTTTGGCTCGTCCCCTCGTCATCCTCATGAATCAGCAGGAGCGGAATCGCCGGAAGATAGCGGTCCCTCTCACGCGGGTTACGCATGAGGTCACCCACGGTGATCGGTTGGCCACTCGATTCAAGCACTTCGAAGACAGCACATGCCTGATTCCGGTCGATCGTGAGCTCCCAGATGTCGGGGACTTCCTGGCTCGAGATCGCAATGATGCGGCTGACAAGTTCGCAAGCCCAGTCATCCCCCTCGGCCTTGGCAAGATCAATGAAATCGGGCAGCATCGGCGTGGCGAGCAGAATCCGGATACGGCTCGCGATAATCTGGTTTGGCTGCATGACCATGTTGGCATGCACGGCATCGACAATTGCCTGGTTACGGCGCTGGTTCTGGCGCAGGATCACGAACAGATCGGGGTTGATCTCCTTGGCTGTCATGACGATGGAGAGGTTATCGACATCGAGATCGGTGCCGGCAACGATTCCGACGGCTTCATCGATACCGGCTTCCATGAGCGTTTCGGCCTCGGTCCCCTTGCCCACGACACAACCTGCCTGCGGTGTCCCGGTCAGGTCAGGTGTCGCCTCGATGACGACAACGTCCAGCCCTTCCGAGGTGAGCTTGTCGTAGACAGCCTTGCCAAACCGGCCATAGCCACAGAGGATCCACTTTCCATGTTGCGGAGGATAGACGGGCTCGGTCAGGGCACCGTGGGACACACCGCTGAGCCATTCACGCAGGAGGTGGAGACCTGGCGACTGCAGGGCGACAGACAAATGCATCGCGAAGGTATCAAAAGGATCCACGATGTAGTCCGTCCCGAAGGACTCCATGTTCTTCTCGACTTCAGCAGAGTCTGCGCGACAGATCACGGTGCGCTCGGGATTCAGCAGCTTGCTGGTAATAGCGATCTTGAGGTTGGTCTCGTTGCTACTCGTCAGGGCTACGACACCCTCACAGTAGGGCCGCTGGAGGCCTGCAAGCTTGAGCACCTCGGGATCAGCCGAGTCACCCGCATATGCAGGCACCGACTCACGCAGGTTCAGCAGTGACAGCATCTGCACAGACTGCTGATCCTTGTCGACGACAACGACACGCTGATGCCTGTCAGTCAGCTCCGTGACCAGCTCCCGCCCCACATTGCCGTGACCATTGATGACGTAGAAAGGTTCTCTGAGGTTGTTGACCTTCTTCGTAAAGCGCCTCTCGGTGATGTAACGCTGAAAGGAATCACCCTGTATTAGTGAAAGCAGCGTACCGATTGCGTAGATCCAGGAGATGACCGTGGCATAGATGGTGACAATAACCCACATGCGTTGCGCATCAGTGAATGTACCGGGAAGTTCGCCGAAACCAATGGTCGTCGAGGTGTAGCTGACAAAGTAGAAAGCGTGGAAGAATCCCATATGCACCGGATTGCCGTCGGCATCCTGACCGGGAATCAGGACCAGGCCGAGTATCGATATGGCATAGGCAAACAGCAGCGTCAGCAACGGCTGACGCATGTTCCGAAAAACGAGATAGATGATGCTCTCCATGGGGATGCATACCGATGCTGGCTATCGGCGCAACATCACGGTTTCTATGAGCAGCAGGATCACCGAGATAACATTCGCCATCAATGCACCGGCAGACAGGGCAACGATCATGGCCATGGCGGAAGGTGTCATGCCTGTATCAGTCACATAGACGACGAAAGCCCAGACGATCGCCGCGACGATGAGTTGCAGCACCGCCACGAGGCTAGTGGATAACAGCACGGCGCCGAGTTGGGTCCTGTCGCCGAATTTCAGGATAGTCGCAATCAGGTTGACAACGATGACTGCGAAGAACTCATAGACAGGATGATGCTGCGGATTGTCGATCTCGCCATAGACAAAACCGAAATTGAGCGTGAGTGACAGAACGATAAAAAAGCTGAAGACGACTTTTTCCGAATTCACGGTGACCCCCGGAATTTTTTCATTTCTTCATAGTGTATACACTTCAGCTGTAAAACGCATCGCAGCAAGACGAATAATGCTGTTTTATTCAGCCTGCTAGCAATCTGTCTTAAACCAGTGCGTGAAGCTTACGGGATGGATGCCTCGGCAGCGGCAGCCAGCACGGGGGCCCGCAAGACATCAGTCAGCACTTCCCGCATTACCTCGTGCTGTGACGGCAGCAACAGGTTGTAGAGCGCCTCGGCACGGATGAGGCTCACGCCTTCGGCCGGAATGCTGTAAACGAGCTCGCGTGTCTCGTTCGGCTTCAGACGCGTATCACCGAGCACCTGTGTTGCAACCGGTGGCGCTGCCGGCTTGCCCTCCTTGTCACCGAGCTTGTACATGAACATTGCGTCGGGATCCTCTTTCATCGGATGCGTCTCGAAGTTCTGCCAGAGCTTGTCACCTTCTGCGTTGTAGGCCGTGACCTTCAGATAGACGTTCCGGAAAGGCGCACCGGTCGGAAAACTGTGGGGCAGCTTGTTATGCAGGAAAATCCTGGCCTTCACGACGTCGCCCTCGCTGGCAGTCGCCATCTTCATGACCAGTCCCTTTGAAACCATGTCCTTGTCATGCCCTCCCCCGAGCGCATGGTTCGTTACCCCGTTGACCACTGGCATATGGCATGACTGGCACGTCGTGAAAGCGTCGCTGGCGACGTACTCCGGCCCTGTCTGGCATAGCGGGACACCCTGGGCATTGTTACGCTGGTAATGGCAGCCAAGGCAGAGATCATTGGACTTCAGCATTCCCGGGTTCGGCTCCATCGGGAAAGGATGGAATGACGGTGTGCCCGGATTCTCCGTGTCGGCAGTGGGCAGGGTCGTGTAGACCTTGCCGGAGGCCCCCTGCAGATGTGTTGACGAAACCTCATAGGCGTCAGTACCCAGCTGCAGCTTGCCATCTGCATTTTTCGGACCCTTGTAGCTTTTCAACAGATGGCAGGTAATGCAGTTCACACCCTCGTTGTAGGAAGCGATGGCCTCGAGATTCGTTTTCTTGTCCATGGCAGCTGCCGGTGCGTGGCACTTCAGGCAAACCGGGTATTTCCCTTTCTTGTTGCGCAGATCCTCCTGCAGCGGATCCCCCATCACCTTGCGATACATGAAACCGTGGATGGGATCCTTGAGTGCCGTGCTTTTGGCGTGCATCGAACCCGCCCACTGGTTGTAGATATCGAGATGGCACGCCTTGCAGACTTCGGAGGTGACATGGTGCGGTGCCTGCGGCTTCGCACCCTGGACGGTAACGACTTGCTCAGGGGAAGCCCGGAGAAGCGAAACGGCAGACAGCAACAGTAGACATGCGAGAGCGCGAATCATGATGTTCTCCTTCGGATCTTGTGGTTCTTGTTTTTGACGAATTCCCTTGTGTAAAACAAGGATATGTACCTTTTAAAAACTAGCAGTTGGCGAGTGAATATCAACCGCAACACTCACTGCCTTGATCAGGATCAACCGGCAAGACCCGGGGGCCGCCTGAAAGCCCGATACCACCCGTGTGAAGTGGGATTCAAACATCGGTTTTTTCGAATGACAGATCTGTTTTTTTGAATTTTTCTTATGCGTGGATGCCGTCATCATTAGCACGTGACAGCATTACGGCACAGCAATGACATGCCGGGCTGCACACACAGAAACACACTTTTACAGGGTAATAACAGCATGATGCAGGATCTTCTGAAATCACTGACTGGCGGCAAAAACACTTCGGGATCCGGCAGCAGTGACATGCTCAAGGGCCTGAGTGAAAACATGGGCCAGTTATCCGGAAAAATACCCGGTGGGCTGGTTGGCGGTGCGGCTGCGGGTGGACTCATGGCACTGCTCATTGGCAACAAGTCCGCCAGGAAATTCGCAAGCAAGGCTGCCGGCTACGGTGGTGCAGCCGTACTCGGCGGGCTGGCCTTCAACGCCTATCGCAACTGGAAAGAAGGTCAAGCAAGCGCAGTAACGCAGCCAGGTACCGATTCCGGCAGGGATTTGATTGATCCGCCGGAATTGCAACATCCCATCACGGAACTGACCCTGATCAAAGCGATGATCGCAGCCGCCAAAGCCGATGGCCACCTCGATCAGAAGGAGCAGAAG
>JASFFK010000028.1:0-12661 GCA_050124335.1 Chromatiales bacterium
CCTGTCATGGGCAAGGATGATGAGCCACTGGTGGCGGCTGATTGCCCTGGCCATCTCCAGGTACGTGGCAGAGATGCGATCCAGCGAGCCGGCCCAGTCACTGTCACCATGGGGCCAGGTCAGCAGGATCG
This sequence comes from Chromatiales bacterium, assembly GCA_050124335.1. Lineage (GTDB taxonomy): Bacteria > Pseudomonadota > Gammaproteobacteria > Chromatiales > Chromatiaceae > Sva-25. Next base: position 132 of record JASFFK010000028.1, read on the forward strand.
CGGTCTGTGGTTCCCATTCCGCACGGAATCGATTTTCAGTTTTCACGGAACCAATCCGCCAAAGAGTGAGTCACTCTTGTTCTGACTTGTGTTTTAATGCGCCCCATGTACCAGCCTTACGAATATTTCCTCGGCTTCCGCTACACGCGGGCCAGAAGCCGCGACAATTTTATCTCATTTATCACTGTTGCATCGATGCTCGGCATCATGATCGGGGTCATGGCCCTGATTGTCGTGCTCTCTGTCATGAACGGATTCCACAAGGAGATACGGGAGCGCATCCTGGGGATGGTTTCGCATGCCACCATCACCTCCTTCGAGGGCGGGCTGACGGACTGGCCGCGAGCCATGGAGCTGGCCAAGCAGCACCCCGAGGTCCTCGATGCGGCACCCTATGTCGAGTCACAGGTCATGCTGGTCAACGGCCAGAATGTCGCCGGCGCCCTGATGCGCGGCATTGACCCGGAACTCGAGCCGCGCGTTGCAGATATCTCCGACAAGATGAATGTCGGCTCCCTCCAAGACCTCGCTGACAAGTCCTACAACATCGTGCTTGGCAAAGAGCTTGCGATGGCACTCGGCGTGACGACAGGTGACAAGGTCACAGTCATCACGCCTCACGCGATGGTGACACCTGTCGGCACCATGCCACGCCTCAAGCGCTTCACGGTCAGCGGTATCTTCGAAGTGGGTATGGGCGATTTCGATTCGGGTGTGGCACTGATGCATATCCGCGATGCTGCCAGGCTCAGCCGCCTCGGTGATGCCGTGACGGGTGTTCGACTCAAGGTCAGGGACCTGTACGATGCCCAGCAAGTTGCCTTCGAGCTCGCGGACCAGATGAAGGACATCTACTATGTCAAGGACTGGTCCCACTATCGCCGCAACTTCTTCGAGGCGCTAAAGACCGAAAAGCGCATGATGGGCTTTATCCTCTTCCTGATCGTGCTGGTCGCTGCCTTTTCGGTCATCATCGCGATGATTATGGTCGTCAAGGAAAAGCAGAGTGACATCGCCATCCTGCGCACTATCGGTGCCTCGTCGCGCAGTATCATGAAAATCTTTCTCGTGCAGGGAGCAACCATCGGTGTCTTTGGCGTGGTGCTCGGTGTGATTGCGGGCGTCCTCCTCGCACTCAATGTCGAGAAGATTGTCTCCTGGCTCGAGGATCTGCTCGGTTTCGAGGCAATTGACTCTGACCTCTACTACATCAGCCGGCTGCCGTCCGATGTCCAGGTTGGTGATGTTACCCTGATTGCCACTGTGGCCTTCATCATCACCGTGCTCTTTGCATTGCTGCCCGCGGCGCGCGCGGCGAAGGTTCAGCCGGCGGAGGCGCTGCGCTATGAGTGAGATACTCGGATGCCGGGATTTGCACAAGACCTATCGTGACGGGGCACTGACCGTCGAGGTGCTGAAGGGTGTCTCGTTTGCTGTCAGCGAGGGAGAGAGTGTGGCTGTCGTTGGCAGTTCGGGATCGGGAAAGAGCACCCTCTTGCATTGTCTCGGAGGGCTCGACAAGCCGACAGCTGGCACGGTCAACCTGCTCGGGCATGCAGTATTTTCAATACCCGAAGCCACCCGGAACCGGTTGCGCAACGAGTCACTGGGTTTCGTCTACCAGTTCCATCACCTGCTGCCGGAGCTCACTTCTCTCGAGAACGTGGCCATGCCGTTGCTGATCGGAGGTGTCGCGGCTCATGAAGCAGGGAAAAAGGCAGCGGAGTGGCTCGCAGCCATCGGCATGCAGGAACGCGCGGATCACCGTCCTTCACAGCTCTCTGGCGGGGAGCGTCAGCGGGTCGCGATTGCGCGAGCACTCGTCAATGAGCCCAGGTGTGTCCTGGCTGATGAACCCACAGGGAATCTTGACAGCCAGAATGCGGAGCGCATCTACGATCTCATGCTCCGCCTCACGCGTGAGCGAGGCACGGCATTTGTTGTCGTGACCCATGATCACGACCTTGCCGGGCGCATGGGCCATCAGTATGAATTGCATGATGGCCTGCTGCATCCTCTGAATCTCTGAGTTCTTTCGTTCGGGAGCGAGCCGATCTCACCTGTCCATTTCGTCTGCCGGGGTGAGTTATGCCACTCTTGCGGGTCAGAAGGTATCCCGGTGTTCTATCGCTTTTTCAGCCGCTCCAGCCGTAACCGGTGACGGTCATCGAAAAGATGTCTTGAGCCGAGCCAGACGGCCGCGAGGCTTCCAAACCCCGTCCCTGCCGTGATCAGGTACATGATCAGGAGCTGGTATTTGGCGGCTTCGTAGGGAGGTGAGCCGGCGAGGATCTGTCCAGTCATCATCCCCGGCAGGCTGACGACGCCGGCAGCCGCCATGGAGTTGATGATGGGAATCAGGCCGCTGCGCAGTGCCTCCTTGCGGATATCCGCAATCGCCTCGCTCCATCGCTGTCCCAGGATCAGGCGTGCCTCGATCTGGTTGCGCAGTTCCCAGGCATTGCGTGTGAGGTTGTCGAGACCGACGGCAATCCCTGTCATGGTATTGCCGAGCAGCATGCCGAGCAGCGGGATGGCGTACTGCGGTTTGTACCATGGGTCCGGCTGTATGATCACGAGCAGCGTCAACAGCATGATGCTGAACGAGGAGATGAACATCGAGACAGCACCGATGCCATATCCCCAGGGGCCCCTGAAACGCTGTTTCTGGCGTGCCATGACCTCGTAACCCGCGACCGAAAGCATGAAGAGCGACAGTGCCGCGATGAAAGGCAGGCTGTTGCTTTCGAAAAGCAGGTGCAGCACGTATCCCAGCAACATGAGTTGAATGGCGCTGCGAGTTGCAGCGATCAGCAGCTGTTTTGCCGACCCCAGATAAAGTCGCCAGGAGAGAAGCGCGACGAGAAGGACCAGCACCGCCGCGATCAGCAGATCCGTGATAGTGAGGCTGATCAGTGTCATTCAGGCTCCTGCACGAGGCGGTGTTCCTCGATACGGAAAATCCTGTCGGCGACGCGCCTGCGCTGTTCCGGGCTGTGTGAAACCCACAGAACCGGGCACCTGTGTTCAGCCTGGTAAGCTTTGATGACTGCCTCGGCCCTGTTTGTATGCTCCGTATCAAGGTTCGCGGTCGGTTCGTCGAGCAGCAGTGCATCGGGTTGGTTGTCGAGCAGCCGCGCGATACCGAGCCGCTGCTTTTCGCCTGTCGAGAGGCGGCTCACTTCCCACTCGAAGACCTCCGCGGGCAGTCCGAGGCGGGTGACCAGTTCACTGTTTTTTGCGTGGAAATGCTCGCCGACAAGTGTTGCCCACCAGTGGGTTTCCGCTGTCAGGTAGCCGACCTGCCTGCGCCACTCCGGCGCAGGCATGCTGCTGCAGCTGGTCTCGTCGAGCCTGGCATCGCCCGCGTGGTCGTCGAGATCGGCAATGGCGCGCAGCAGCAGGCTTTTTCCACTGCCGGACTGGCCGTGAAGAACGACCGTTTCGCCCTCGCTGATGAGAAGGTTGACAGGATCGAGGTGTGAGGTCGTGATGGCTTCGAGCTTCAGAGACGGCATCAGCGTCGCCTGAAGACAAGATCCCAAACGCCATGACCGAGACGGTGGCCGCGCTGTTCGAACTTCGTCAGTGGACGTGATTCGGGACGTGGCGAGTATTCGCCTTCGCCGGCGGTATTCTCGAAGGCTTCCGAGTGACTGAGTACCTGCATCATTTGTTCAGCGTAGTCTTCCCAGTCGGTCGCAGCATGAAACAGACCGCCCCGCCTGATCAGCCGTGCAGCTTCCTCGACAAAGGTGGCTTGCAGGATGCGCCGCTTGTGATGCTTTTTCTTGTGCCAGGGGTCAGGGAAGAAGAGCATGATGCCTTCGAGCGATGCATCCGGCAGGCTTTTCAGCACTTCGACCGCATCCTGTTTCATGAGACGCAGGTTCGTCAGGCCCAGTTCGTTGATGCGCAACAGCAGGTGGCCGACACCCGGGCCATGCACTTCGATGCCAAGATAGTTGATGTCCGGGTTGTTTTGCGCGTAGATCGCGAGTGATTCGCCGTTGCCGAAACCGATCTCGAGCCAGACCGGGTTGTCGTTGCCAAACAGCCCTTGTGGATCCAGCTTGTCACCTGCACTGAATTCAATCCCCCAGGCTGGCCACAGCTCGCGAAATGCGCGCTCCTGGCCGGGGGTCAGTCGGCCTTCGCGCAGTACGAAACTGCGAACGGGGCGATGGTGTTTGCGCGGTTGCTTCTCATCCTTTTCCATGATCGTGGATCATATCACCTGATCGCCGGCCACAGACGGGTATGCCGAAAGGCGAGGGGGACTAGAACAGCATTTCGAGACGGAGCGCGAGTGTTGGCTCCGTGTCATAGTCCTCTTTTTCGTGCCAGGAGAGGCCGGGCTCGATCTCATAGAAGAGCCAGGGGCGCAGAAAATTGCCGCGGTAACGGAACGTTGTCCAGGTTTCAGTCACGGCATCGGGCTTCTCGGTTGCGCCTTTGATCCCCAGCCGTGCGCTGATTGCGGATTTGGCATCCAGCTGGCGCAACCAGGTTGCCTGGGCTGACCAATCGAGCCCGTCCGTCGTTTCGTTGTAGTTGCCGAATAACGTATAGCGCCAGAGTGTATCCTCGCGCGTTTTGTGGTCGAAATCGAGCAGGCTGCTGACGCCGGCACCATCATCCGTTAACCAGTAGAGAGTGTTGGTCATGCGCAGGCGTGTTATCTGTCCAAGCTGCCTGGTATAGCGGTGTACTCCCTTTGTGTAGAACTCGGGACCTCCCTTGATACCGGCGCCTAGGGTGAACAGATTTTCGGGATTTTCGTACAACAGGTAGGCGAGACCGAGTCCGCCCCGGTCCCTGGAGATTCCCCGATCTTGAGTTGGCTCTGTATCAACGGCTTCCTCACCGGTGATCGCCGCATCCGCGTCAGTGGTGAAAGCGAGGCGCAGCCTGTTCTCGGTCCTGGGCAAGGCAACAGACCCGCTGGCCGTTACATCGACCTCGCTTTCGCCTTCGACACCGGAATAGAACCCTTCGATCGTGACCTTGAGCGTGGCATCGGCTTTTTCATCAATATCTTCGAGTCCTGTGCGCGGGTCGCCGAAAAAGTTGTCGAACCAGGCCGCGCTGTTGTCGATCGACTCCGAAACGCTCTGACGGGCGCTGTCGTACCAGACTGGCTCCGTCGGGATCTCTTCGTCCGCTGACGCTGTTGTTGCACTACAAGAGGCGATCAGCAGGCTGGCGAGGGTACTCCTTTGCCAGTGAAGGAAAACGCTAAATGAGGGGCTGTGGATGATCATGGGTAGGAAGTAAAAATAACATTTATTACATGCAGTTATTGGGTCTTTTTATACAGGTTTATTGAATTTGTGGCAATGCGGGATGTTGTCGGCAAAGGAGAACAGGTCAGCCCCGGCCCCTGGCCGGTGATGATGTGGCTGTCATCAATCCAGTGGCACGAACCTGAAACTTGCCGGGACCACAGGGTTTCACTTCTGCGCGTCGTAGAGTTGCATGACCTTGTCGGTAATATCGATACTTTCATCGACGAAGATCACGCCGCGTCCCATCGTGGTGTCGAGAATCAGTTCGATGCCCTCGCGCCTCGCGACCTGCTTGATCAGGGGGTCGACCTCGAGCGCAAACTGGCGCAGGTGTTTCTCACGCTGCTCGCCGGTTTCCCGTTCCAGTTCCTCATGCTGTTGCTTGATGGTGAAGCGCCTCTGTTGCAGTTCGGACTGCAGATGGTTACGGCTGGCTGGTGGAAGTGAACTTGATGAGAGTCTTTGCTCGATCTCCTCGATCTCCAGCTGCAGGGCACTGATGGCGGCGCGTTTTTCATGCATCTGTGCATTCAGCGACTGGATCATCGCCTGCCCGCGTTTTGATTCGAGCAGCACGCGCTCCGAGTTGATCACACCTACGCTGGTGCTCGGTGCAGCGTTGACTGAAGTGATCATGATGCCCAGCAACAGCAGGCTCACAAGTCGTCGATACATCTTCTGCTCTCCTTACCACCGGAAACAGGACCGGTTGACAGGATGAGAGGATAATTCAGAACGGCGGCGTTGTCCCGACGAAAAATCGACCTGCGTTGTTCGACGAGAGACTAGGTACGGTCATCAGGCGAATTGAAAAGGGTATCGGGCCTCTGCCGCAATTTTCTGCAGATCCAGTCGTCAAGACTGAAGTACCTGCCACTGCCCAGTGCGAAAAGCGCCAGCAGCATGACGAAATAGGTAGCTGCCCATTCGATCCCGTTGTTGGAGATGACGATGCTGCCGGTTTCCGTAAGCCAGTCGTAGTTGCCATGTTCCTGCAGGATTGCGCGGGCGCTCTGTAGGCGTTCGGCAGCTCCCGAGGCATCCTCGAGCTGCAGCAAGCCGAGCTTGTTCGAGGCGAATGCCGAAGAGCTGTCGGCGACAGCCTGCCAGCCATTCTGCCAGTGGACAGTGAAAGCCGCCACGAGCATCGTGATCATCAGCGGGATGGAGACATAGCGTGTACCCAGACCAAGCAATAGCAGGATGGCACCGATGACCTCGGTTGCCGTTGCGAGCAAGGCCATCAGCCATGGCATTGGCAAGCCCAGTCCCCAGTCGGGATTGCCAAACCATTCAACGGTACTGTCGAAATTTCCGAGCTTGTTGGTCCCCGCGATCCAGAAAACGGGCGCGAGATAGAGTCGCAACAACAGCGAGGGTATGAATGCGGTTTTTTCAGCGAGGCCATCCACCAGGCCATTCATCCTGATCATGAGGTTCGTCACTGTCTTGCTCCGATGATGATGTTCCTGGCCTTCAGATCCTGTATCAGTTGCGCACCGGCATTGATGACGACATCCGGGTCAGGATGTTGCATCTCCCCGGCAATGATCTGGAGGATCTCCAGACCGGTCGCCTGTGTATTCTGCTTGATGAGCTCCAGCAGCCGCTGCGTCACGGCATTGATTTCCAGGAAGTGTATTTTGTCGAGCCTGTCGCGGTAGACAACCAGGTGGTTGGGTTCCGGGGATGGCCCCTCGGGGATCATTTCGGTCGAAATGCGGTGCACCGGGTAGCTGTAGGTCAGGTTCCAGGCCACCGGGGAGACCAGCGGGATTCCCTCGAGCAGATCCCGGTTTGGATCGTGTGAGGGGAGTTCTGTATCCTCGTCACTGATGCCGAGCGCAAGCTCGACCCACTCGTAGTGTGCGAGCTCCAGCATGAAGGGGTAGTCATCGGCCTCGGCCTGTCTCGACTCTGAGAGGTAGGCAAGGAATTCCTGTGCGATCTCCGGGAAGTGCGGTGTCTCGCAGCGGTGATTCACCATGAAGTCGCGCACGATACCGTGCCATTTTTCTTCGGGCGTGATTTCGTGCAGAACGGGGAAATTGCCAGCGAGAAAACTTTCGATGTTGTTGTAGAAGAGGTCCCGGTAGATCGCCATCCGGCGATCCTCGATGCCCCCGGGTGCCGGGACTTTGCCGGGGTCGCGGATATGTGCCGCAAACGCCTTCTGCAGTCTCTTGAAATCGGGTTCAGGCACGCTGTTCGGCATGGATGGTCGTCCATTTCTTTTGCAGCTGCGCAATCTGCCCGACCTCGGCGAGTAGCGCGGGCATCGGGGGGATGTTGAAATCCCGCTCGAGCAGGGTCGGGAAGACGCCAAATTCCTCGTAGGCCGTTTCGAGCAGATTCCAGACAGGATCGATCACGTCCGCTCCGTGCGTGTCGACCCGCAAATCCTCTGCCTCTTCGTAATGGCCTGCAACATGGCAGTAGACAATGCGGTCACCTGGCATCTTGCGAAGGAAATCAGCAGCATCGTATCCGTGATTGATGCTGTTCACATAGATATTGTTGACGTCGAGATGCAAATCGCAGTCGGCTTCCACGATCACGGCGTTGATGAATTCAATTTCGTCCATCTCCTGGCCGGGAGCAGCGTAATAGGAGACATTTTCCATGGCGATACGCCGCTCGAGGATCTCCTGCACACGGCGGATGCGCTCCGCGACGTACTTGACGGCCTCTTCCGTAAAGGGAATCGGCATGAGGTCGTAGAGATGGCCGTCGTCCGAGCAGTAGCTCAGGTGCTCCGTGTAGCAGCGGATATTGTGCCGGTCGAGAAAGCCTTTGAGTTCGCGAACGAAGGATTCGTCCAGCGGTGCGGGACTGCCGATCGACAGGGAGAGTCCGTGGCAGACGAAGGGATACTGTTCTGTCAGGTTGCGAAACTTGCGCGCCATCGAGCCGCCGATGCGCATCCAGTTTTCCGGTGCCACTTCCATGAAATCGACCGTTGCGGGAGGATCCGAGACTACGGCGTCCATGAAAGATCGCCGCAGCCCGAGTCCTGCACCATGAACAGGATAGTTGTTACTGTTCATGAATAGCCCCGTTCGGCCGGTGAGACGCTTACTTCTTGCCGCCGCACTTGCCTTCGCCGCATTTGCCTTCGGTGCTGGTGGCTTTCTCGCCGCCGCACTTGCCTTCGCCGCATTTGCCTTCGGTGCTGGTGGCTTTCTCGCCGCCGCACTTGCCTTCACCGCATTTGCCTTCGGTGCTGGTGGCTTTCTCGCCGCCGCACTTGCCTTCACCGCACTTGCCTTCATGCGAGCTGGCCAGCTGCATGTAACCGCTGCCGAGCTCGGAAAGGCCAAACGGGTTGTCAGCGGCAGTGGCAGTTCCCATTGCCAGGGAGCCAGCGAGTGCGGCACCGATGGCTGCAGCGACAGGTTTCATATGGGTTTTCTTGGACATGTTTCTACGTCTCCGATTGTTGGTTTCAGTGTTGTTCAAGCCGTATCAGTTGTTTGATTTCTGGCGGTTTCTGCACACACCGGCACCCGGGCCGGCAGTCACACTGCTGTTGTTACGGGTTCGCATCCAGCGAGTGTCAGTGCAATAGACACCACACCCGGGAATTTTCTTTCATCCCGAGGGAAAAATTACCGCGCAGTGGAGGAGTAAATCTTCATCCGGGCTGCCTTGATCAGGCAGGGAGCAGGGCGAAGGCGTGGCGGAATTCGATGTTCAGGCGGCTGAATCGGCAGGAGAGGTGACAGCTGCAGGGCTGTTCATTCCACGGACAGCTTCTCGACCAGGCATTGCATGGCCTTCGCGCGGTGACTGAGGCTGTTTTTGGTTTCAGGAGCCAGTTCGGCCGAGCTGCAGTTTCTCTCGGGTACATGAAAGACCGGATCGTAGCCAAAACCCAGGTCGCCCCTTGGTTCGTGCAAGATCGAGCCTTCCCAGGTGCCCTGGCAAATGAGCGGTGTCGGATCCCCGGCATGCGCCATGAAGACCATGACACACTGGAAGCGCGCGGTGCGCCTCTCTTCGGGGACATTCACCATCTCGGCGAGCAGATGCTGAAGGTTCTGCGCATCGCTGGCGCCTTCCCCGGCATATCGCGCAGAGTAGATGCCCGGAGCGCCCATGAGGGCATCGACCTCGAGCCCGGAATCATCGGCGATTGCCGGCAGTCCGCTGTGACTGGCGGCATTGCGTGCCTTGAGAATGGCATTTTCGACAAAGGTCAGCCCTGTCTCATCTGCTTCAGGTACCCCGAAATCGGATTGCGGTATGACCTCGAAGCCGCTTTGTGAGAGCAGCTGGTTGATTTCCCGTACTTTTCCTGGATTTCCCGAGGCGAGAACGATTTTTTTCATGGTAATACCGGCCTTGCTCTTTTGCTGGCGAGTGTAACGCAAACGGCAGGCTTGTACCTGATGATGGACTCTCTCCTGCGCAGGCTGCGGCTCCGATCCGGGCAACTCGCGCATCCTGCTGCAACGAGCATATACGCGCATCTGGTGAAAGTCCGATCGATTTGCCTGCAGGCAGGGTTTGCTATAGCCTTTGCGCACCCGAATCAACCCAGTCACAGGCATACCCGATTCCGTGTCAGAACAGCCCGTATCTCTCGAAGCCGATCATCTCAGTTGTATCCGCGACGACCGGGTTCTGTTCGAGGGCCTGAGCTTTGCCATCAGCAGTGGTGAGGCGATTGTGCTCGAGGGGCGGAATGGTACCGGCAAGACGTCTCTGCTGCGTATTCTGTGTGGCCTGAGGCGTCCGGACGAGGGAGAGGTGCGCTGGCATGGTGCCCCCATCGAAAAAAACTACGTCGACTACTACACGCACATGGCGTTTGTCGGCCACATGGATGGCATCAAGCGTGAACTCAGTGCCCTGGAAAACCTGCGTATCGCGCGTTCACTTTCCGGGGCAGGCGATATGAGTATCGAGCAGGCGCTTGAAACCGTGCGCCTTGACGGCTACGAGGATATCCCGACCTATTATCTCTCCGCCGGTCAGCGCAGGCGCGTCGCACTTGCGAGACTCCTTGCGACGGATGCACGTCTCTGGATTCTCGACGAACCTTTCACTTCCCTGGACCGCGAGGGGATCGCGCTGGTTGAAAACCTGATGGACCATCATGTGGGTTCTGGCGGTGCGATGATCATGACCTCCCATCACGAAGTGCATCTGTCGACGCCCAACGTACGCATCCTGAATCTCTCCCCGGGAGAAGCGGCATGACGCCGGGCAGGGCTTTTCTCGACCTTCTTCGTCGTGATCTGCTAATGGCAATGCGGCGTCGGTCCGAGCTTGCCAACCCGATGCTCTTCTTTGTAATGGTGATTGTCCTGTTTCCACTCGGTGTCGGCGCCGAACCGCAGCTGCTGGAGCAGATGTCAGCCGGTGTCGTTTGGGTTGCGGCACTGCTTGCAGCACTGCTGACTCTCGACAGCATCTTCCGCTCCGATTTCGAGGACGGCACACTCGAGCAGATTCTCATCGGTGCGCACCCCGTCCCGATGCTCGTCCTGGCGAAGGTTATCGCGCACTGGCTCGTGACGGGCCTGCCCTTGCTGCTCGTGGCCCCGGTTCTCGCAACATTTTTGGGGATGAATCCTGACGCAATCGGCGTTTTAATGTTGTCATTGTTACTGGGCACACCGGTGCTGAGCCTGATTGGTTCCATCGGGGTGGCCCTGACCGTCGGCTTGAGAAGGGGCGGTGTGATATTGTCGCTGCTGGTTCTGCCGCTCTATGTCCCGGTACTGATTTTCGGTGCCGCGGCCGTGGATGCTGCTGCGTCAGGCATGCCTGTCACCGGGCAGATGTATATCATGGCGGCATTCCTGGTACTGGCTGTCACGCTTGCACCGCTTGCAGCTGCGGCAGCCCTGCGAATCAGCCTGAGCTGAAATGGACTCTTTAGAGTTAACCTGAATTAATGAACATTTTTACTAAGTGGTTTCACCGCCTGGGTTCGCCACCCTGGTTCTACCGTGTCAGCGGCAAGCTGATCCCCTGGATGAGTCTCCTTTGCGCAGCGCTCATCATCTATGGCCTCTATGGCGGCCTCGTGGTCGCGCCTCCGGATTACCAGCAGGGGGACAGTTTTCGCATCATCTACATCCACGTGCCGGCAGCCTTACTCTCCATGTTCATTTATGTCGTCATGGCAGTTGCCGGTGGCATCAGCCTGATCTGGCGTATGAAAATGGCAGACGTCGTGCTGATCAGCAGCGCGCCCATCGGGGCTGTTTTCACTGTCATCGCGCTTGCAACCGGTTCCTTGTGGGGCAAGCCCATGTGGGGCACCTGGTGGACCTGGGATGCACGGCTGACATCGGAACTGCTCCTGCTTTTCCTCTATCTCGGAATCATCGCGCTGCATAATGCTGTCGAGGACAGGCAATCAGCCGCAAGGGCGGTCTCCGTGCTCGCACTTGTGGGTGTCGTGAATATTCCCATCATTCATTACTCGGTTGTCTGGTGGAATACACTGCACCAGGGGGCAACGATCATGCGCCTGGATGGGCCGGCTATCGACGAGTCCATGCGCTGGCCGCTGTTTGCAATGATCGCTGCATTCTACCTTTACTATTTCATCGTCTTGATGCTGCGTGCCCGCGGCGAGGTATTGAACAGGGAATCGCGCAGCCGGTGGGTGCGGGAACTGGTTGCAGGAGACTAGAATGGCAGAATTCTTTCACATGGGCGGATATGCATTTTATGTCTGGACATCATTCGGGCTGACGGCGTTCCTGCTTGCCGGTCTTGTTGTCTGGGCATCCCAGGCTCACAAGCGGGAACTTGCCCGGATTTCCCGCCGACTTCGAAGAGAAAAGAGAAGCGTATGAGAGCTCACAGAAAACGACGTTTGAGTATGGTGCTGGCCCTGGTGGTTGGTGTCGGTGTCGCTGTTGCGCTGATTTTGATGGCACTCAGCGAGAACCTTAACCATTTCTACGACCCGAGCCAGGTTGTGGCCGGCGAGGCACCCCAGAACCACACGTTCCGTATCGGCGGGATGGTCGTCGACGGATCGGTGCATCGTGATGAGGGAAGTCTCAAGGTGCGTTTCGACCTGACAGACTACAAGGAGCAGGTGACGGTCAGCTACGAGGGCATCCTTCCCGATCTCTTCCGTGAGGGCCAGGGAATAGTCGCCATCGGCAAGCTCAACCAGAACCTCTTTGTCGCCGATGAGGTGCTCGCGAAGCACGATGAGAACTACATGCCAGCCGAGGTGAAGGACTCCCTGAAGCAGGTTGCCGAGTACAA
>JASFFK010000029.1:0-12624 GCA_050124335.1 Chromatiales bacterium
GAGGAGTATCTCGGCACAGCGATCTTCAAGGATGAGCGCAAGCTGGCCGGCACCGGCATCATCACCGGACTCGCCTGGACCGCCATGGGTGGCGCGACCCTCAGCATCGAGGCGACGATCGCACACGGTTTCAACCGGGGCTTCAAGCTGACCGGCCAGCTCGGCGACGTGATGCGCGAATCAGCAGAGATCGCCTACAGCTACATCCTCAGCCATGCCGGTGAATTCGGTGCAGAGAGTGACTTCTTCAAGGAGGCCTTCGTGCACCTGCATGTTCCGGCCGGCGCGACCCCGAAAGACGGGCCCTCTGCCGGCATCACCATGGCGAGCGCCCTCCTCTCCCTGGCATTGAACAGGAAGCCGGTGCGCAACATCGCCATGACCGGCGAGCTGACCCTGACCGGGCAGGTTTTCCCGGTCGGCGGCATCCGCGAGAAAGTGATTGCCGCACGCCGCGCCGGTATTCGCGAACTCATCCTGCCAATCGACAACAGGGGCGACTACAACGAAATCCCGGAGCACATCCGCAAGGGTTTCAAAGTCCATTTCGCGGAACAGTACGGCGACGTCGCGTCGATCCTATTTCCAGCACGCAAGCGATAAGCTGCGGCACGCAGCACACTGACCTTTCAGACAGGCATCTCGTCGAGCGTCTCCATCCTGTGGTCGGCAGCCTCGAGCGTTTCCGGCCACTCCTGTCCATAACGGGTGATCCAGGCTGTCACAAGACCCAGCTCACGTGCCGGGGCGATATCACGCGCGGGGTCGTCACCGACATGCAGCACCTCGCGCGGCACAGCTCCCGTCCTGTCGATGAGCAGTTCGAAGATTGCCGGGTGCGGCTTGGCCCTGCCGGCATCCACCGCATTGAAGCTGTGGTGGAAGATTCCGGCCAGCGGCGTCTTCTCGACCTCTGACGTGCCATTGGTCACCGAGACAAGGATGAACTCCTCGCGCAAGCGCTCCAGTACGGGACGGACATCCTCGTAGGGAAAGACCCGGTTGCGATGCTGCTGGAAATGCTCGACAGCGGCCCCGGCAAGCGCGGTGTCGTAGCCGAGCCCGGCGAAAAGCTCCCTGAGATGCAGCTCGCGCGTCAGGTTCATGTCGTGCGCGATCCCGGGATTGGCGAGGGCCAGCTCGCGCCTGTGCGCGCGCAGCGACTCGATACTGTGCTGACGCGCAAGTTCAGGGGTGTTTTCCTCGAGCCAGCGGAACAGCTGGCGCTCGGCCTCGACGATGGTCTGCATCGTCGGCCAGAGGGTATCGTCGAGATCGAAGCTGATGACCCGGATACTGTCGAATTTGCTCATGGTGCCACGTCAGTTTTCAATTCCGGCTATTTTCGCACAGCCAGCGATCTTGCTGCTGCTCCTCTCTGCCATCGGCAACAGGAAAGCTGATCGCCGTTTGCCTGATAGTGAATCTCCCGCCGATTACTTGCTATGCTGTCATGCAGGTTCATGACAACACCACAACAGAATGAACAAGCTCGCACAGCTTCGCGCAATGTCGACGGTCGTCGCCGATACCGGTGACATCGACGCTATCGGAAAATACACACCCACAGACGCCACGACGAACCCCTCGCTGCTGCTCAAGGCAGCCGGCAAGAGCGAGTACCGGCACCTCATCGACAGGGCCGTGAAAGCGGCAAGAGGCGACAGGGAGCTGTTGATGGACCAGCTGTCGGTCAACTTCGGCAACGAGATTCTCGGCATCATCCCCGGGCGTGTGTCGACCGAGGTCGATGCACGCCTCTCGTTCGATACCGATGGCACCATTGCCCGGGCCGAGCGGCTCATCGAGCTCTATGAGGCCATCGGCGCAGACACGCAGCGCATCCTCATCAAGGTTGCCTCGACCTGGGAGGGGATCCGCGCGGCCGAGGAACTCGAGAAGCGCAACATCCACTGCAACCTGACACTGATGTTCAGCTTCGAGCAGGCGGTGGCATGCGCCGATGCCGGCGTCACCCTGGTCTCGCCGTTCGTCGGGCGCACATCCGACTGGTACAGGAAACAACAGGGCGTCGACAGCTTCACACCGGAGGAAGATCCCGGGCCGCAGCTCGTGGCACGCATCTACAACTACTACAAGAAGCATGGCTTCGGGACCGTCGTGATGGGCGCGAGTTTCCGCAATACCGGCCAGATACTGCAGCTGGCCGGTTGCGACCTGCTGACGATCGCGCCCCCGCTCATGGAAGAACTCATGCTCGCCGACGGCGAGGTTCCGCGTCTGCTTGATCCGGAACAGGCCCGTGACATGGATCTCGATCGCCTGCATCTCGACGAGCGGCATTTCCGCTGGGCCCTCAACGAAGATCCGATGGCAACAGAAAAACTGGCCGAGGGCATCCGCAAGTTTGCCGCCGATGCCGACAGGCTCCAGGCCATGATCTTGGCCTGACACATCATGAAGGACACCTGACCGATGCTGACCTACACACTCGACCAACTCGCCCGGCTGCTCGACCCGGCGCACCACGGTGACTCTGACATGCTCATCAGGGGCGTCAGTTCACTCGAGGAGGCAACCGGGACGACCGTCGCCTTCGCCGAGGATGCCAAGCTGCTCGACAAGGTGATGGCCTCGGCAGCTGCTGTCGTGCTGGTCCCGAAAGATTTTCCGGATACCGGCAACCGTCTCGTCTGGCGTATCGACAAGCCACGCATCGCCTTCCTGAAAATCACGGAACTCTTCGCCGGCAAACCGGCTTTCACAGGCATCCACGAGCGCGCCAGCATCGATGCCTCTGCCACCCTCGGCGCAAAAGTCTCGGTCGACGCCTGTGCCGTCATCGCAAAAGGCGCCATGATCGGTGATGGCTCCCGGATCGGGGCCGGTGCCTTTATCGGCGAGGGCGTCGTGCTCGGCAGGGACTGCATCATCGAGGCCAACGCCACGGTCCTGCCCGGCGCGATTCTCGGCAACCGGGTCGTCGTGCATCCCGCCGCAACCATCTCTGCAGACGGCTTCGGTTTCGTCTGGCTCGAGGATCATCATCACAAGGTGCCGCAGATCGGACGCGTCGAAATCGGCGACGATGTCGAGATCGGCGCCTGCTCCTGTATCGACCGCGCCACGCTCGGCGTGACGCGCATCGGCAGGGGCACCAAGATCGACAACCAGGTCCATGTCGGCCACAACTGCGACATCGGCGAAAATGTCCTGCTCGTCGCCCAGGTCGGCATCTCGGGAAGTGTCAGCATCGGTGACAACAGCGTACTCGGCGGCAAGGTCGGCGTGGTCGGCCACCTGCGCATCGGCAGCGGCACCACCGTTGGCGGGCGCTCGACCGTCACCAAGGATATCCCCGACAATACGCACTACTGGGGCACACCGGCGCGCGAGTTCAAGAAAGCGATGCGCGAACAGGCTGCAGCAGCGCGCCTGCCGGAGCTGATCAAGCAGGTCAAGGAGCTTCAAAAGGAGATCGAGCTGTTGAGCAGGCTGGTCAACCTGTCGGAACATGAGTGAGCTGGCCGGAGACAACAAACCGATCCGGTGACTTCTCTCATCGACATGCTTTGAAAGGAATCAAGACGGGCGTGAAATTTGAATGCTGTTACTGTCATGCAATCTTCCCGGCGGGGGAGCGCATCGACGGCTTCAAAAAGGGTTACCGGACCGGCTTTCTCTGCCCGCACTGCGGCAGGAACATCAAGGACAACCTGCTTGTCCCGAAGCAGCGCCTCGATGCATGCCAGAAGAAGTGGCTGAATCGCATCTTCTGGCTATCTGTTGCTTTCATCCTGACGACCTTTTTCGACCGGAATCTCCAGATCCGGGATTACGACATCAGCATGAGTACACTTTTCTTCGGGCTCTTTCTGGTCAGTTCCCTGCTGATCATCCTGTTCGTGCCCTGTACCCGCAGGGCCGGCACCTTCATGACAGAGCCGGTCGGGAAGCCCTGATCATTCCATTGCGTATGCAGAGAACCCCATGATCCTGCAGTACCTCAGGGAGAATCCCGGCCAGGCGTTGCTGACGTCTCCATTCTCAGCACCCTTCAAAGCCTGGGCCCTCCTGCCACTCTTCATGCTGATCTCTCTGCTTGTCGGTTTCAGCACGGGCTTGCTCGAGATCGATCCGCTCGAGACAAGTTTCGCCCTGCTGCTGCCGTTCACGCTCTTGATCTTTCCCTCCTTACTCGAAGAACTCCTCTTCAGGGGCATACTGATCCCGCGTCGCATCCTGGAATCTGGCTGGCCGGCAGCATCGAGGGCCATCCTTCTCAGCACCCTGGCATTCGTGGCATGGCATCCGTTCAATGCGCTGCTGTTTAATCACTCGGCAATCCCGCTTTTCCTGGATCCCTGGTTCCTCGTGATTACCGCTGCGCTCGGTGTGACATGCGGCTATGGCTACGTCGTTTCGAGATCGATCTGGGTGCCCGTCATCATTCACTGGTCAACTGTCTGCGCCTGGGTGCTGCTGCTCGGCGGCAGGAACCTCGTCCTGGAGATCTGAATCACGACGGCTTGTCAGAGAGAGCAACCGGGACCGGCAGGGCCGTCCTTTCCTGCGGGGACTTCAGCACGAATGAGGAATGCACGCCCGACACCCCTTCGATGCGCGTGATCTTGTTCAGCAGGAAGTGCTGGTAGCCATCCATGTCCTCGACGACCACCTTGAGCAGGTAATCCGCCTCCTGTCCCGTGACCAGGTGGCACTCGAGCACCTCGGGAAAGCCGGCAACCGCCGTTTCGAAATTGTCGAAGCGCTCCGGCGTGTGCCTGTCCATGCTGATGTGAAGAAAAGCGGTGAGTTTGAGCCCGAGCTTGCGGGCATTCAGAAGGGCCGTGTAACCGGCGATGATGCCCTCCTCCTCGAGTCTGCGCACGCGTCGCAGGCAGGGCGACGGGGAGAGATTCACGGTAGCCGCCAGGTCCTGGTTGGAGATACGGCCATTTTCCTGCAGAGTCTCCAGGATTGCGCGATCGAACGCATCGATATTCATAATCTTGCTCTTATTTGACTTAATGCGAAATTATATTGCATTAATGATGCTATTTATCGCAATAAACGCAAGATAATTCTTCTGCCGGAGCAGTATACTTTCACCAATCCGGAATGAAGCAGCGGGCCACAAGCTCCTGGTAGTACGGAGGGTCACAAACCCGGGCTCTCCGATCACATCTGCCGGCTTTTGCAGGGATAACAGCCTCAAGTGAATTCGCCCCGTTAACCGGGGCGATTCTTTTTTCGCGGGGAGGTGTCGGAGATTATTTTCTGAAGGAAAATGATCTCCGACACCGGGCCCGAAGCACCTACCGCATCTTGCACTCGTCGAAGACGAGCTGGTCACAGGTCGCGCAGATCTCCCGGTCGAGACGCTTGTAGATACTCCTGATCGCCTTTTTCTTTGAATCGAAAAAGTGATCGTTCCCCATCTGGCTCACGAGCGTCGAACGCGCGATGAATTCGTAAACGGATGGTTTCAGGCCCGCGAAGTAGAGCCCCCCGCCGAGTTTCGCAAGCCGCCTGTTTTCCGTGGCCAGCGCCTCACCCGCACTCAGGTCGATCAGGTTGATGCCGTCACCGATGATGAGAATGTTGTGGATCTGCTCGTTCTCGGAGATCCGCTGGATGCGGTTCATGATGTGGTTGATGGAACCGAAGTAGATCGACATGTCGATGCGGATGATCTTGAGCTGCGGGCACTGCTTCAGCGGCTTCCGGTCGATCTCGGTCAGCGTCATGGCACCCGTTTCGTCATCATGATCGGGCGCCAGTGTCGGGATCGCAGGCGTCGAGGTTTTCTTGAGAAAGAGCACCAGCGACAGCAATACGCCGAGATAGATCGCGAATTCCAGCTCGAGGAAGAGGGTCGCAAAGAAGGTCGTCAGCAGGATCGATGTCTCCGTCTTGCTGTGCTTCAGGACATGCAGGATGTGATGCATATCGATGAGGTTCCAGGCGACGAGCAGGATCACACCGCCCATGGCTGCAACCGGCAGATAGGCCGTCAGCGGGGCAACCAGCAGCACGATCAGTGCGAGAAAGAGCGCCGCGAAGATGGCGGACATGGGCGTGCGTGCGCCGGAGGAGTAGTTGATACCCGAACGCGTGAACGAACCGGAGCCCGCATAGCTCGAGAAAAAGCTGCCGCCGATGTTCGACAGGCCCTGGCCGATGAACTCCTGGCTGGAGTTGATGCGCTGGTTGGACTTTGTCGCAATCGAGCGGCTGATGGAAACGGCCTCGATCAGACCCAGCAGGGCAACCGCGAAGGCCTCCGGGGCAAGCTTCTGGATCGTCTCGATATTGAATGTCGGCGACGAGAGTGGCGGCAGGTGCGCCGGAATTTCACCGACAAAGGTGATGCCGCGCTCCTCACCGCCGAGCAGCAGCGCGCAGACACCACCGATGATGAGCGCGATCAGCAGGTTTGGCAGTTTCGGGAAAAATCGCTTCGACAGGATCGCAGTCAGCAGCGTAATGGCAGCGACGGCAAGGATCGGGATCTGGATACTCGCGAAATCGATATAGATGTCATACCAGGTGTGCATGAAAGACTCCCCCTTGGGAATCTCGATGCCCAGCACATGTTTCATCTGGCTCGTCGCGATGAGGATTGCCGCACCGGCGGTGAATCCGATGACGACGGTATGGGAGACAAAGTTGACCAGCGCCCCCAGCCTCGCAAGACCAAACGCGAGCTGATAGACCCCGGCAAGAAAGGTCAGCGTCAACGCCATGGACACGAATTCCGGCGAACCGGGATCTGCGTGGCGACTGATCGCAGAAAAGACGACGATGGAGATGGCCGTCGTCGGCCCCGAGATCAGGTGGTAGGAGGAACCGAAAAGCGCCGCGATGATCGGCGTGACCATGGCCGTGTAGAGGCCGTATTCCGGAGGCAGGCCGGCAATGGTGGCAAAGGCGACGCCCTGCGGCAGCACAATCACTGCCCCTGTCAGCCCCGACAGCAGATCCGCCCTCAGGGTTTCCCTGTTGACAAAGCGGAACCAGACGAGAAAGGGGAAGATGCTCTGCATGGCGCCCAAAAAGGCAATATTAGCACCTACTAATGATTAATGCACTAAAAGTGAGGGAAATCCCTTGGGGCATCCAGCATCCTGTGGCCCTGACACGGATGACCTGGTTGTTGTTGAGGAAGGACAGTATGAATGGTCTGCCATCCGGCAGATAAAAAGCGCCTCGTAGCTTGATCCGTCAGGACTCAGACAGCTGCACTCCAAAGATTGGGCAGCACCTCGTTCGAGTAGCCGGAGATAAAGGTCCCGATCTCTCCGCCGGGAAGCTGGTATGTATGCCGGCTGATCCTGCCGATGTTGCCACCATAGACATGGATGCTGACCGATGGCCTGTCATCGAGGGCGTTGGAAACGCGATGGATATCCCCTATGGTCGGCGAGACCAGGTCGATCTGCCCTCTTTCCATGCGATGTTCTCCTGTCGGCCGGAGCGCCCCCGTGGACGCATCCCGCTCGAACTCCTCGCAGGTCTCGGCGCCACGCAGCACGCCCACCATGCCCCAGACGGTGTGATCATGGACGGGCGTATGCTGCCCCGGACCCCAGACAAAACTCACCACAGAAAAGCGTTCCAGCGGATCGCAATAGAGCAGGTTCTGCCGGTAGCGCCCGGAGTCGGCTTCCGCAAAAGTCTCCGGCAGCCAGTCATCAGTCGCGACCAGCTCACCCAGCAGTTTCTTGCCTTGTGACAGGATGCGTTCTTCATCATCACCGGCCTCCTCGACGAGATGCGTCATCTGCTGGACGAAGTGGCGCAACCTGGCGATATCGGCCATCGTCAGCTACCCGACTGTTGCGCACAGCCCGCGATGCAAGCCCCGCTGCCATCGAATTCCATGGTGACGCCACTGAGTGGCAGGTGCACCGGCATCTCGGCGGCCTCGATAAA
This sequence comes from Chromatiales bacterium, assembly GCA_050124335.1. Classification (GTDB taxonomy): domain Bacteria; phylum Pseudomonadota; class Gammaproteobacteria; order Chromatiales; family Chromatiaceae; genus Sva-25. Next base: position 7,900 of record JASFFK010000029.1, read on the forward strand.
GGTCTCGGTGCGCGTTCCCGGCAGCAGCTTGCCTCCCTCGGTCGCCTTCTCGTTCGCATGCGAGGCGATGACACTCTTCGGCTTGACCATGGCGTTCATGACATACGCCGCCTCGGCAGGCCCGGTCGTGAAGGTGCCGCCGATGTTGATAACGGCCATGTTCGCCTTGTAGAAGCGGTTGACGACAAGTTCCTGCTCGGCCGTGATGCCGGTATCGCCGGAGAGATAAACCACGAGCCCGTTACTGAAGGTCAGGACATAGCCACCGGGCGGACCGACATAGGCTGTCAGGCCATGTGCCTTCAGCGCCTCGGCATGCTCCTTGTCGAGAAAGGCTGGATTCAGGCCATTGCTGTGCACGGCGGGCACGCTCGCGATCGCGACGCCGCCGACGTTCCGCTGCGCACCGAAGCGCACGAGTTTCACCTGATTTGCATCACCACCTGCCGCCTCGACCTTCTTCGAAAAGAAGCTGGCCATTTCACCACCGACGATGAACTCCGCCTTCTTGCCGACGACGATGTTGACGCTGTTCGAGTTTGGCGTTGCATTCACAGTGAACTCGGGAGTTTCGCAAGAACCGGCGTTCGCCCCGGGCTGGTACTTGTCGCCAAGATGATCACCGTGAACGTGACTCAGCAACACCGCATCGATCTGCCCGAGCCGCGGGTCATCCGGCCCGCGCACAGTGCGGCCTGCATCGTAGAGAATGCGCGTGCCGTCGGGATCCTCGAAAACCAGGGCGCGATCAAAACGGCAGAACTCGCCGTCGTGGCTGCCAAGCGGGGTGACCTTTACGCTCTTTTCGCTTGCATGCGCAGTCATCAAAAAAGCCGTCAGCAGGCTGGCCGTCGCCAGTTGCAGTCCCGTCGTTTTCATCGTTTCCTCCTGCAGGATCAAGCCGATCTGTATTGTTATTCTCAGGCAGTATAGCGCTGCACAGCCTCCTGCAAACCCGCAAGAGTGTGCACCATTGCCGTTGGCTCGATGCCCCAGGGGTCGAAGAGCGCCTCGTCCGATCGCTTCACCCAGGCCGCCTTCATTCCCGCCGAGACGGCGCCGATGACATCGAAAGGATTGGAAGAAACCAGCCAGGCGGCACCGGCTTCCGCCCCGGCCCGCTCGAGAAAGTGGTTGTAGACAGCAGGGTCCGGCTTGAAGGAGCCGACCTCGTCGACACTGACGATGTCGAGAAAGAAGTGGCGGATACCCGCCGCAACCAGCAATGTCTCGACGGCCTCTCGCGTGCCGTTGGAAAAAGCATACAGCCGGTGTTCCGCTGCCTCGAGCGCCTGCAGCGCCGGTACCACATCATCGAATGCCGGCAGGATGCGATAGCGATCGAGCAGTTGCTGTTTCTGCCCGGCATCGAGGTCTGCCTTCATGAGAGCGCAGGTATGATCGAGTGCGTCACGCGTACACTCCCCGAAGGTGGCGTAGCGCCGCATCAGCCCGCGACGGAAGGAATACTCGAGCTGCCTGTCGCGCCAGAGCCGCGAGAATTCGGCGGCCCTGTCCCCGACCATGGTCTCGAGCAACCCGGTGACACCATTGGTATCGATCAGGGTTCCGTAGACATCGAAAGCAAGCGTGACAGCCATGCTGTGTCACTCCCCCGGCAGGCAGCGCATTGACCGCCCGGCATGCTCCGGGAACCAGCCGACGCTCTCTGTCGAGCGCGCCTGGTAGACGTTTTCCCAATGCTGTTCAGGTTGCATGCTTCACCCCGGCTGTGGACATGAAGAGATACGCCCGATCATATCCCAGCCGCCGGTGAACGCAAATCTCCTCGCAGGACTCAGGCGATGGTCACTTTATCCGACAGGTAGACATCCTGGATCGCGTTGAGCAGGGCAACACCCTCTTCCATCGGCTTCTGGAACGACTTGCGCCCCGAGATCAGCCCCATGCCACCGGCCCGCTTGTTGATGACGGCGGTACGTACGGCCTGGTGCAGGTCATCCGCGCCCGAAGGGCCACCCGAGTTGATCATGCCGATTCGCCCCATGTAGCAGTTGGCCACCTGGTAGCGCACGAGATCGATGGGATTGTCCGATGTCAGCTCCTCGTAGACGCGCGGGTGCGTCTTGCCGAAACCGATCGCCGTGTAACCGCCGTTGCACTCGGCCTGCTTCTGCTTGACGATATCGGCCTCGATGGTCACCGCCAGGTGATTCGCCTGCCCGGTGAGATCGGCCGCCGTGTGATAGTCGGTTCCCTCGTGCTTGAAAGCCGGGTTGCGCAGGTAGGCCCAGAGCACGGTCACCATGCCGAGCTCATGCGCATGGGCAAAGGCCTCGCTCACCTCCATAATCTGCCGTCGTGACTCCTGCGAACCAAAATAGACAGTCGCACCGACCGCGACAGCCCCCAGATCGAACGCCTGCTGCACGCTGGCGAAAAGCGTCTGGTCCGCCATCGGAGGGTACGTCAGCATCTCATTATGATTGAGCTTCACGAGAAACGGAATCTTGTGCGCATAGCGGCGGCTGACAGCGCCAAGCACGCCGAGGGTCGAGGCAACCGCATTGCAACCGCCGTGAATCGCCAGCCTGACGATATTCTCCGGATCGAAATAGATCGGGTTGGGCGCGAAGGAGGCACCGCCCGAATGCTCGACACCCTGGTCGACGGGCAGAATGGAAAGATACCCGGAGCCTGCTAGCCTTCCATGGTTGAAGAGGGACTGCATGTTGCGAAGAACTGCCGGATTGCGATCGGAATCGGCCATGACCCGATCGATGAAGTCAGGTCCCGGCAGGTGAAGCTTGTCGGCCGGGATGGTGCCGCAGGTGTGGCCAAGCAGCGCCTCTGACTCGCTGCCCAGCATGGATTCGATATCGTTCATGGTGCTGCTCCGTTAAATACGATTGTCATCTCTGGAAACAATAGAACACTCACGTGGATTTTTTCTCTCCATGCTTGAACTTTCATGGATTTCGTCCGATCTTTATGATTGAAGGCAAGAAACTCTTTCGATGACATACCCCTGTCATCCCTGACACATAGACTGTCCTGATGTCCGATGAACGTGCTGAACAACGCGACCTGTGGCAGCCGTTTCGGCTGGCTGGCGGCTGGCTACTGCTGATTGCGGGCCTGACATTCCTGCCGATGCCTGTTCCGGCAGGTCTTGTCATGATCCTGGGTGGTGCGGCCCTGCTGGTTAATGACAGCCGCACATTCCGGCGTCTGTTCACCGGCCTGAAACAGCGCTTCCCCCGCTTCTTTGCTGCCCTCCACGAAAAGGCTGCGCGCCTGCCTCCCCGCATGGCTCGCCGCATCAGGCATCTCCTGGAAAGCGACGATCACCGCGGGCCTCCCCGGAGCCGGTCAACCACTGCGCGACATCAGGAAAATTGACGAATCGCAATCTGCTCACTAGTCTGTGGATATGACAGTTGTATGAACAACGTCAATAACGAGATCGCGAAAACTGCGACGCATCCAACGGAGGAGGTGTCAGATGATGGAGTTCTCCAATGAGGAGCATGTCATCGAGCTGCTGATTGAACGCTTCGAGCGTGAGCGCTTGCCGCGCCTGCTCGACATCCACAAGCGCGTGACCGGGGGCGAAACCCTCGAGGACGGCGATATCGCGTTCCTGACCCACGTCATCGAGGATGCCCAGCGCAACAAGCCGCTGATCGACCGTCATCCCGACTGGCACAACCTCTGCGCCAATGTCTTTTTCCTCTACGACGAGATCACCACGCGCGCGCTGAAAAACGAGGAACTGTGAGCAGGCAGCCCGGAGCTGCCCGTGCCACGCCACCCCGACAATCCCCACTCCCCCGGCCCGTGCGGACGGATATTACACCCTGCTTGATCCGCATCATGCTCCGTGATTGACGAATATCAATCCCGGTCCTACTCTCACCCATAGAACAACGAGTTACAGGCCGGAGCGCTTTCGCGGCCGGCCCGAGTCAAGGGACCTTGAACAACAGCCTGTACGGAACACCAACATGAGCGTCTCACTGGCATTGCACGACCTTATCCACCGCATCTACCGGGAGATGGAGGATCGCAAGGCATTCGCTGAACTGGATGAGAAGAGCCGCGCCATGCTCGACCGGGCCCTTGAGAGGGTCATCGACGGCACCGACAGCCGTATTCGCCTCGTGCCCAACTACAAGCGCAAGCTGTTCAAATCGATTCTTGTTGCACTCCAGTACGCCGACAGGCTTGTACAGCAGATTCCCCACACCGTCGACCTCGACAGCAGGCATTACGTCGACGACCCCTATATCCGCGCACTGTTCCCGACCATCGACAGCTTGCGGAACGTCTGCCACCAGAGCTCGGAACTGCGCGAGTTTTTCGGCGACATCGAGCATCGGGACACACCCGAGGGCATGGTACTGCTCTGCATGCAGAAGCACGAGGAGACCGTGTTCGGCATGGAGCTCAAGGGCGAGCATGTCGTCAGGGATATCTGCCAGCAGCGCATCACCTTCGACGACCACCATCTCTACTCGCCGGCCGAGGATGAGGACGAGGCGCGCCTCGGCCTCAAGTGCTGCATCTTCGAGGGTCTCGTCAACAACGCCCTGGCCAACATCTCCAGCTTGCGCAAGCGTCGCCTGGAGCTCGAGACGCAGCAGCAGATGCTCAACGGCAGGCTGCGCAGCCAGTCACGCATCGACATGAGCAGCCCCAACTTCCATCGTCTGGTTCGTGAGCACAGCAACCTGAAGCAGCAACAGAAAAAACTCGGAAACA
>JASFFK010000030.1:0-12486 GCA_050124335.1 Chromatiales bacterium
GACACCGCGGCCCGTGATACCTGCCAGCGGACCATCCTGGATCAGGATGCCGTAGTCCTTGGCGAAATTCTTCGAACGCATCATCGACAGAGTGACAACGTTGCCGGTGTTTTCCGCGCCGCAAAACCGGCTCTGGGCGAACGGCAGGTCTGCCGAGACGATCAGCATTACAGCGTTTTCATTGCCGCCGATGCGTTCGTTGAAGACCTTCGTCGAGGTGGCGCAGACACCGGTGTCGAGGCTCGGCACGATGCTGATGATCTTCTTCTTGCCGGAGAAGTTCGCCAGCGAGACATCATTGAGATCCTTGTCGGTCAGTTTGAAATCGGGCGCCTGGCTGCCGACAGACGGCAGTTCGCCGTTGGTGGTACAGGGATTGCCGTGAAGTGTGATTGAAGCCATCGTCTATCTCCTTGGTTATCTGATGAATGTCGACTTGACCGCTCAGGATGCCTTGCGATGCGTCGAGAGCACGCGGTCAAGGGTGTCGGCGAATTTTTGCATCTGGTCTTCGCTACGTTTTTCCGTGGCGCAGACCAGCAGGCAGTTGCCGAGTTCAGGGTATTCGTCTGCGAGTGGGTAACCGCCGAGGACGTTGTGCTCCGAAAGGTCATGCAACACCTCCGCGACGGGCGCGTCGAGAGCCAGGACCTGCTCGTGGAAGACCGGTGAGTCGAACTGTTTGTCGACGCCTTCGAGGGCAGTCAACATCCCGACGAGTTTCTGCGTGTTGGCATGGCATGCACCGGCCGTGTTTGCGAGGCCTTCACCGCCCATGAGCGCCATGTGGATCGTGGATGCCGTGACCATGAGTCCCTGGTTGGTGCAGATGTTCGAGGTCGCCTTGGAACGGCGGATGTGTTGCTCACGCGCCTGCAGCGTCAGTGCGTAACCGGGTTTTCCATCGAGGTCGACCGTCCGGCCGATGATGCGCCCGGGCATCTGGCGCACATGCTGCTGCTTGCAACACATGAAGCCGTAGTTGGGCCCGCCCGAGGACATCGGGATGCCGAGCGGCTGGCCTTCTCCGACGCAGATGTCGACGCCCTTGTCGCCCCATTCGCCGGGTGGCTTGAGGATTGCAAGCGAGAGCGGGTTGGCCGCGGCGATGGTCAGCGTGTTGTTGGCGGCCGCCCAGTCTGTCATGGCATCGACATCCTCGAGCACGCCGAAGAAGTTCGGTTGCGGGATGATCAGCGCCGTGATGTCCTCACCTGCATACTGCTCGAGTGCTGCAAGGTCGGTCTTGCCTGTCGTGCTGTCGAACGGAATCTCGATCAGCTCGATTTTCTGGTTGCGTACGATGGTGTCGACTGTCTTGCGGTAGGCAGGATGCAGTGTGCGCGGAACGAGTACGCGACGGCTCTTCGACTTGCGGTTCACGCGCACAGCCATGAGCACGCCCTCGGCAAGCCCGGATGCACCGTCGTACAGCGAGGCATTCGAGACATCCATGCCGGTCAGGGCCGTCATCATGCTCTGGTATTCGTACAGCAGCTGCAGCGTGCCCTGGCTGGCCTCGGCCTGGTAGGGCGTATAGGCCGTGTAGTACTCGCCGCGCGTCGTGAGTTCCCAGACGGCGGCAGGGATGTGGTGATCATAGGAACCGGCGCCGATAAAGCAGAGTGCGTTGGCATCCTCTGCAGCACGCTGCTGCATGATGACTGCCACTTCCATCTCGGTGAGCCCTTCGGGGATTGCGTCGAAGGAGCGGCACTTCAGCTCTTCGGGGATCTCGTCGAAGAGCTGCTCGATGCTGTCGGCACCGATGACATCGAGCATGCGCCTGACATCATCTTCGGTGTGCGGAATGAATGGCATCAATGCTCCTCTTCTTCGGCATGGGTGGCATAGCTGTCAGCATCCATGAGAGCTTCCAGCTGGCTGGTGTCGGAGAGCCTGATCTTGCAGATCCAGCCGCTCTCGTAGGGCGAATCGTTGACACTCTCGGGTGCATCGGCGAGCGCCTCGTTGGCCTCGACAACCTCGCCGGTGACCGGGCTGTAGACGTCGGATGCGGCCTTGACTGACTCGACGACGGCGATCTCGCCGCCGGCCTCGACGTCGGTGCCGCTCTCGGGCACCTCGACAAAGACCAGGTCGCCGAGCAGTTCCTGCGCATGGTCGGTGATGCCGAGGGTCACGGTGCCATCGCCGTTGTCACGAACCCATTCGTGGCTCTTCGTGTATTTCAGATCACTCGGGGTGTTGCTCATTGCTGCTGTTCCTCACAGTTCGATACAGGCTTGTCCTTTACGGACAAAGGGGTATTTAACGATTCTGACTGGCAGGCGCTTGCCACGGATGTCCACTTCCAGACTCTCCGGTGCGTCTGCGTTAATTCTTGCAAGGCCGATGCTGCGTTGCAGTGTCGGCGAGAAACCGCCGGAGGTGATTTCCCCGACAGCCTGTTCGCCGGCAAACAGCTGCTGATGGCTGCGCAGCACGCCGCGTCCCTCGAGCAGCAGGCCAACGAGTTTTTGCGGCACGCCTCCCGCCTTTTGCTGTTCGAGAGCCTCGCGTCCGATGAAGTCACGCTCGGCCGGTTCCAGCGCGACGGTCCAGCCAAGCCCCGAGACGAGCGGCGTGGTGGTCTCGTCCATGTCCTGGCCGTAGAGATTCATGCCGGCCTCGAGGCGAAGGGTATCGCGTGCACCGAGACCGCAGGGAGTGACCCCGGCCTCGGCCAGCGCCTGCCAGAGGTCGGGGGCATCGGCTTCAGGCACCATGATTTCGAAACCATCCTCGCCGGTGTAGCCGGTACGGCCGATGAACCAGCTCGCGTCCCAGGTGGCACTGAAGGGCTTGAGCCGGCTGCAGGCTTTGCCGAGGTCCTCGTTCATCTGTGCGATGGTGAGTTCAACGGCCCGGGGACCCTGCACGGCGATCATGGCCAGCTCGGGGCGGGGCTGTATCTCGACCTCGAAATCGTGCATCTGCTTCATGATCCAGCCGGTGTCCTTGTCGGCCGTGGCGGCATTCACCACAAGGCGGTACCAGGTATCGTCGCAGTAATAGACGATCAGGTCATCGATGACACCACCCTCGTGATTCAGCATGCAGCTGTAGAGCGCCTTGCCGGGTGCCTTGAGCTTCGCGACATCGTTCGCCAGCAGGTGGCGCAGGAAGCGCGTGGAGTCGCTGCCGTGGATATCAATGATCTGCATGTGCGAGACATCGAACATGCCGGCGTGTTGCCTGACCGCATGGTGCTCGTCGATCTGGGAGCCATAGTGGACCGGCATGTCCCAGCCGCCAAATGGCACCATGCGGGCATCCATCTCGCGGTGGTTGCGGTTGAGGATGGTTTTCTTCTCCATCTGGTACTCCAGGTTCTTTTTAGGTTCTTTGTTCAACAAAAAGGGCGGTACCAGCCCGTGGCCGGTACCGCCCCTCTGTCCTGAAACCTGAGAGTTTGAAGCCGCAGTCGAGCTTCTGCCCCGTCGGTGGACTTGCCACGTGCAAGTCGCTCTCCAGAGTCAGTCCGGTCAATTCTGACCATCTCCGCGATCCTTTTGCCTGAGCGATTCCGGGCGGATTTGCGCCTTCGGCGTCAGCACTGCTGATCTCTCCCGCGGAGCTGTGACTGAATGGCGACTATATAACGACTTCGGGATGCCCGCAAACCGCGAAATGGAGGGGAAATGAGGCGTGCTCGAGGTAATAGGTTCTGACGATTGTTTTCTTTTGAAATTCTGATTGGCAAACCCGGGCGGTACGGTTATATTTCAGTTGTCGTTATGAACAGGTTTGAGTTGGTGATTGAGACTGTTAATTAGATATAGTCCCAGGCATCAGACAACGACACCTCGAACGCTACGAACGAATCATGAAAGCCAAACGCATCGACATCACACCCGATCGCGATGTTTCCACGGGAAACAGGCTTTCCCACGCCCTCTTTTCCCTTCTCCTGCTGCGTCTACTGCCCTGAGGGGCACCACGACACGAAGCCCTGGCGAGGGCGAAAAACGACGCATCCCAATCAGTAGTTGAACCAATTCGAAAAGGCCGTAAACTCTGCGGCTCAGCAGGAGAGATTCCACATGAGTAAAGACAAACTCATCATTTTCGACACCACGTTGCGTGACGGAGAGCAGAGTCCCGGGGCATCGATGACCAGGGATGAAAAGGTGCGCATCGCAAAAGCACTCGAGAAACTGCGCGTGGATGTCATCGAGGCAGGCTTCCCGATCGCGAGCCCCGGTGACTTCGAAGCCGTGAAGGCCGTGGCGGAGAGCGTCAAGGATTCGACTGTCTGCGGGCTTGCACGGGCACTCGACAAGGATATCGATCGTGCCGGCGAAGCCCTGAAAAAAGCCAATTCGGGCCGCATACACACCTTTATCGCAACCTCGCCGATCCACATGGAGCACAAGCTTCGCATGTCGCCGGATCAGGTCGTCGAGCAGGCAGTCCATGCTGTCAGGCGGGCGCGGCAATACACCGATAATGTCGAATTCTCGGCCGAGGACGCGGGTCGTTCGGAGATCGATTTTCTCTGTCGCATCTTCGACGCTGTCATCGAGGCCGGCGCGACCACGCTGAACGTGCCTGACACGGTCGGTTATGCCATGCCATGGCAGTTTGGCGAAACCATCAGGACACTGATCGAGCGTATCCCCAATTCCGACAAGGCAGTCTTCTCGGTGCATTGTCACAACGATCTTGGCCTGGCTGTCGCCAACTCGCTCTCTGCTGTCATGAACGGTGCGCGCCAGGTCGAGTGCACGATCAACGGCCTCGGCGAACGCGCCGGCAATGCCTCGCTCGAGGAAGTCGTCATGGCCGTTCGCACGCGCCCGGATGTCTACAGCTGCGACACCGGACTCGATACCACAAACATCGTCGCCTGCTCCAAACTGGTCTCCAACATCACGGGCTTTCCTGTCCAGCCCAACAAGGCGATTGTCGGCGCCAACGCCTTCGCGCACGAGTCGGGCATTCACCAGGATGGCGTCCTCAAAAGCCGCGAGACTTACGAGATCATGCGTGAGCAGGACGTGGGATGGACACAGAACCGCATGGTGCTCGGCAAGCACTCAGGACGAAATGCCTTCCGCACACGTCTCGAGGAACTCGGCTACGGGTTCGACAGCGAGGCAGAGCTGAATGACGCTTTCCGTCGCTTCAAGGATCTCGCCGATCGCAAGCACGAGATTTTCGACGAGGACCTCCAAGTGCTGGTCTCCGAGACCGAGAGCGAATCGATCAGTGAACGCGTGCGCCTGGTCGCCCTGAAAGTCTGTTCCGAAACCGGCGAAAAACCTGAAGCGACCGTGACGCTCTCGATCGATGGTGAGGAGAAAACCCTGTCTGCCGAGGGTGGCGGTCCCGTCGATGCCGCCTTCAAGGCAATCAAGTCGCTTGTCGGTACCGAGGCGAAACTGCAGCTCTATTCGGTGAACAACATCACCTCCGGGACTGATGCCCAGGGCGAGGTCACCGTTCGGCTCGAGCATGATGGCCGCATTATCAACGGTCAGGGTGCTGATACCGATATCGTCATCGCGTCGGCCAAGGCCTACATCCACGGCATCAACCGCCTGTTGCAGCCCGTGGTGCGCGAGCATCCGCAGGTCGCGGACGTCTGAACCCGCTCCATGCTTGATCAACGGCGTAAACAGCTGCTGGATGCCATGGGTATCCGACGCTGGGTGCGCCGTGACCTGCCCGTCGAGGCATTGTCGGAGCCAGGGAGAACCGTCAAAACGGAAGTGACGCTTCCTGCAACGCCAGCGGAAGTGCCCGCAGCACAACCGGCAACTGACTGGGAAGCACTGCGTGCACAGGTCGCCGCCTGTGAGAAGTGCGCCCTGCATGCCAGCCGGACGCAAACGGTTTTCGGCACAGGTGACCGGAATGCCGACCTGCTGATCATCGGCGAGGCTCCGGGTGCTGACGAGGATCGCCTGGGCGAGCCCTTCGTTGGCCGTGCCGGGCAACTGCTCGACCAGATGCTGCTGGCGGCAGGCTTCAGGCGCAACCAGGTCTATATTGCCAACATCCTCAAGTGCCGGCCTCCCGACAACCGCAATCCGGCGCCGGATGAGATCCTCGCCTGCAGCGGATACCTGGCGTCACAAATCAGCATGCTGCAGCCGAAGGCGATCCTTTCTGTCGGCGGTGTCGCCGCCACGACCCTGCTTGAAACCGATCAGAGCGTCGGGAAATTGCGTGGCGAGGTGCACGACTTTGGCGAGAGCCGCATTCCACTTGTCGTGACTTACCATCCCGCCTATCTGCTGCGCAAGCCGGCAGAAAAAGCGAAGTCCTGGATCGATCTCCAGCTCTTGATGCGCGTGTTGCGCGGCGTCGCATGAACGCTGTCCTGCTGCCCGGGGGGCTCGATTTTCGTCCGATGGAGCATGAGGATATCGGCACGGTCATGCAGATCGAGGTGCGGTCCTATCCGCATCCCTGGAGCGGGGTGATTTTTCGTGACTGCCTGAAGGCAGGCTACCCGGGGATTATCGCTTCCAGTGAGGGGCAAATGATCGGCTACGCCATGCTCTCGGTTGCGGTTGGCGAGTCGCACCTCCTGAATCTGTGCGTCGCACCCGAATACCAGGGAAGGGGTTTTGGACGGCAGCTGCTGCACCGGGTCTTTATCGAAGCTGCGCGAAAGGGAGCCCAGGTGATGTTTCTGGAGGTGCGCGCATCCAACAGGCTGGCCCAGTCACTCTATCTCGACAGTGGTTTCAACCAGATCGGAACGCGTCGCGGCTACTACCCCGATGATAACGGCCGCGAGGATGCGCTGATCTTTGCCCGGCAGCTGCTGGAGCAGGAGCTGGACTAGCCGAATATCGCCCGGATACCGGCCGCTGTCTGCCTCAGTCGGGAAACTCTTCGTTGAGGTAATTGATGATATCCCTCGACTCGTAGAGCCAGGTCACAGCGCCATCGGAGCGTGTGATCTTGAGGCAGGGGACCTGCCATTTGCCGCCTTCGCTCTTCAGCTCCTCGCCCCAGGCCTTGTTACGCCGTGCATCGCGTTTCTCGATCTTCAGATTCTTGCCATGCAGGACCTTGCGCACTTTCATGCAGAAGGGGCAGGAACGGAATTCATAGAGCGCGAGGCTGGCCGTGCGTGCATCGATGATCGCCTGTTCCTCGAGCGGCCGTTCGGCAGGCTCAGGGCGGGTCAGTTTTTCGTAGCCAAGGACGCCCTGGCCAATGAGCCAGCGCAGGGGCTCGAGAAGACTGCTCATGGTTTCTCCCCGACGGTGCCGTCACCGCCCAGGCATGGCGGGGAATCCGGCGATTTCCCGTTTTTATCGAACCATTCGTCCGGTGTCATGGTGTGCAGCGCAAGGGCATGAAGCCCGCTCGCCAGTTCTTCCGAGAGAACCCTGTTGACGGCACGGTGGCGGTTAACCAGGCCCTCTCCGGTAAAGTCCTTGCAAACCAGGGTTACCTTGAAATGGGATTCCGAGCCGGCGGGCACATTGTGATTGTGGCTTTCATCCTCCACCTCGAGATGGAACGGATGAAAGGCCTCGGTCAGCTTCTGTGTAATGGTTTCGCGTCTGTTCATAGCATGTTGCCCCAGAATGCCGAGTCCTTCGCGAGGAACTGTTCGTAAGGAATATAATGTGAGCCGTCACAGGAAAAATTCAACCCGACAATTCCATTGAATATGTTGACCGATCCGGCACGCAGGTAAATGGTTTCATCGGCAAAACGCAGGTACTGGAAAGTCTCCAGAATCGGCCTGATGACCTTTGCAGGAACCTTGGCATCCTCCGGATAGGGGCGGTGTGGATAGGTCAGGCAGATATCCGGATCCATGAGCGCCTCGATACCGAGAATGCGGTACCGGAAAGGGTCGTCGATATGCCAGATGGTGGCGCGGCTCGAGGAGAAGTGGATCTTGCCGTGAAAGACCCCGCTTTCCACCATCAGCTCCTCGATGACGGGCAGAATCTCCGCGACATGCTGGTCCATGAGGCTCTCGACCCGTTTCTGCTGGAAGAGCTGGCCGCGAATGGCCGGATCACCCTTGATTTGTTGCCAGGTCGATGGCTCCTCGTACAGCGCTCGCGTCAGCGGCAAATCCCGCAAGTCGACATCGGCGCCGAGGAAACCCAGAACGCCGTTCTCTTTTGCCCTGACAGGCTGTATGGCCGTCACAGAGGGGCGCTGTGCCCGCATGCTGATGTAGGACTCGGACAGCGACATCGCGGATTCGGAGGGAGAGGGTTGCATGTAGGGACGCTTCGAGCGGTCTCTGCCGAAATCATCCGGCAGCAGACCTTCTCCTCGCGCCGCACTGTTGCTGATCTGGATTCCCGAAGGATCCATCACGTAGAGGAACTTGACGTAAGGGAGGGTTCCCAGCCCTGAGTCCAGAACCTGGTCGATTTGTTCCTTGTCTCCCCAGACAGAGCGAACCTCTTCAGCGATACGGTGCATGGGATCGACGAGCATGTTACGCAGCGAGGCGCGCTGCACCTCGATACTCTTCTTGAGGTTTTCCATCAGTCGCTTTTTTTGCCCTGTGTCGTGAATGCAGCGGGGAAGGGCGTCACGATCGCGTTGCCGTCCAGTTCGCGGATTTTGCTGTTGCCATGGCGTGTCACCTCGTCGATCCTGATCACGGAGTGGAACGGGACATGCAGCCGTTCGACGCCGTCGAATTCGGCCTTGAGCTTCTCTTCTGACGGGTCGATGACGACTGTGGAATGCTCACCGAACCTCAGGTCACTGATCTCGATAAAGCCGGGCAGGTCACCATGTTGGACATTGCCTGCATAGAGTTCGTAGACTTGTCCCTGGTTCAGGAAAGAGATGCGGTAGAGTTTCGCTGCCATGCCGGGATTTTACCAATTTGACGCTGGCAGGGTGTCATAATGTTGTTCGATCATTTCACTGTGATGACAGATGTGTGATTTCAAAACGCTTGAACAGGCGGCTGCCGGCAGTCGTCACTCACTGGCACGAACGCTGGACAGCCTGAGGTACAACGATGACGGGCTGGTGCCGGCGATTGCCCAGCAGTACGACACCGGTGAAGTGCTCATGCTGGCCTGGATGAACCGTCCCGCGATCGAGGAGAGCCTCGAAACAGGCCGCGTCTGTTACTGGTCGCGCTCGCGCCAGCAGTTCTGGCGCAAGGGCGAGTCTTCCGGACAGGTACAACTCCTCAAGTCCATGGCCTTCGACTGCGATGGTGACACCATTCTGCTGAAGGTCGACCAGACAGGACCCGCCTGCCACACCGGGCGCAGGAGCTGCTTTTTTGTCGAGGTTGAGGGGGACAAGGTGACTATCGCCTCCGAGCCCCTGATTGATCCGGAGGAACTCTACAAGTGACGGTGACGCCGATCCCGGCTTTCGAGGACAATTACATCTGGTGCCTGACCAGTGCGGGTACCGACTATGCTGTCGTTGTTGATCCCGGCGATGACGATCCGGTGCGTGACTATCTCCGCGAAAAGGGCCTGAAACTGGCTGCGATTCTCGTGACGCACAAGCATGGCGATCATACGGGCGGAATTCGTGAATTGCTTGCTGACTGGCCCGGAATCCCGGTGTACGGACCGGCGAACGAGCCAATTGGCTCCCTCACACAGCGTGTCAGCGAAGGCGACCGCATCCACATACCCGAAATCGAAGCGACATTCGAGGTTCTCGATGTGCCCGGACACACCGAGGGGCATGTCGCCTACCTCTGCGGTGACAGGCTCTTTTGCGGTGACACGCTCTTTGCTGCCGGTTGCGGACGTGTTTTCAGCGGAACGCATGCACAGCTTCATGCATCGCTTTCGAAGATCGCGGCACTGCCACCCCGCACCCGGCTCTACTGTGCGCATGAATACACGCTCGATAACCTCGGTTTTGCAGAGTGGGTCGAGCCTGACAGCGAGGCGATCCGGCAGCGCATCGAGCGGGATCGCGCCTCGCGGCTGCGCAACGAACCGACAGTGCCCTCGCTGCTGTCTGAGGAACTCGAGACGAACCCTTTCCTGCGGAGCAATGTCCCGCAGGTCATCGCGGCTGCCGAACGCCATGCCGGCCGTCCCCTTGACCGGACCGAGGAAGTCTTCACGGCGATCCGGACCTGGAAAGACAGGGAGTATGACTGACTGTAGCGGGCCTTTATCTCGCTTTTCATCGCCGAACAGTCGTTCGGCACGGGTGCTTGAAATGGCACGTCATCTTGTCTAACGTGTCCGGAGTTTGATTGATCCCGACACTTTCATGAAAAAGACACTGATCGCGCTCCCGGCCGCCGTGCTGCTATCGTCAGCTTCCCAGGCCAGTCTGTTCGATGCTGCTACTTTCTCGGCGGGCTGGTCGGATGATTTCGATACACCTTTTCGCATCGGCCTGCGTGGCGACACCGACTATCGCTGGTTCGAGTCAGGCACTGGCTACCTTTCGACCTATTACGAGCTTGCCCTGAGCCGTTTTACCGACAGCCAAAGGCCGGCGACTGCTGTCTCCCTTTCTCCGGTCCTGACCTACAATTTCAAGACGTCCGGAAAGCTGGAACCATTCGTTGAATTAGGGATTGGCCTGACATGGGTTTCCGAGAAGAGTGTCGGCCTGCGGGAACTCGGGTCCAGCTTTCAGTTCGAGGATCGCGTCGGTGCCGGTTTCCGGAATGGTCCCCATGACTGGACTCTGCGCTATATCCACTATTCCAATGCCGGTTTCGAAGAGCCGAATGATGGTCTCGACCTGGTCATGATCAACTACGGCTACCACTTCTAGTCAGGGTCATTGCATCAATCCCCGACAGCCAGCCCCGGCGGGTCCAGCTGTCCTTGCCGGGTTTTTCTCTTCCCTTGTCGCCCGCACCGGCCCATGCGAAAGACTCCTGAAGGATAGAGATCTTTGCTATGATTGCGCTTTTTTCGGGGCAGGAACTTTCGCACCTGTCCTTCCGAGCATCATCCTGACTGCATGACCGATCTCAGCCATATTCGCAATTTCTCCATCATTGCCCATATTGATCATGGTAAATCGACCATTGCCGATCGCTTTATCCAGATCTGCGGCGGGCTGACCGAGCGCGAGATGGCGGAACAGGTGCTGGATTCTATGGATCTCGAGCGTGAACGCGGCATCACTATCAAGGCCCAGAGCGTCACGCTGAAGTATCCGGCAAAGAACGGTGAAATCTATGAGTTGAACTTCATCGATACCCCCGGTCATGTTGACTTCTCCTACGAGGTTTCACGCTCGCTGGCAGCCTGCGAGGGGGCCTTGCTGGTCGTTGATGCCGCCCAGGGTGTCGAGGCCCAGAGTGTCGCCAACTGCTACACGGCCATCGAGCAGGGGCTCGAGGTGATTCCGGTGCTGAACAAGATCGACCTGCCATCGGCCGAGCCGGAGCGGGTCATCAACGAGATCGAGGAGATCATCGGCATCGACGCGCAGAATGCGTTGCGCGTCAGCGCCAAGACCGGTATCGGTATCGAGGATCTGCTCGAGCAGCTCGTCGAGCTGGTTCCTCCTCCCGGGGGCGACGAGAACGCGCCGCTGCAGGCGCTCATCGTTGACTCCTGGTTCGATCCCTATGTCGGTGTCATCTCCCTGATCCGCGTCGTCAACGGCAGCATCAGCAAGAAGGACAAGATCACGATCATGTCGACCGGGCGCACACACCAGGTCGATAACGTCGGCATCTTCACGCCCAAGCAGACTGCGACAGGCAGGCTCGGGACGGGCGAAGTCGGCTTCCTGATCGCCGGTATCAAGGAGATCGACGGTGCGCCGGTCGGGGATACCATCACGCATACGGACAACAAGGCAAGCAAGCCGCTGCCAGGTTTCGAGGAGATGCGTCCACGTGTCTTCTCCGGTCTTTATCCCGTGAGTTCCGATGATTACGAGGACCTGCGGGAGGCCTTGCAGAAGCTGCGTCTCAACGATGCCGCGCTCTACTTCGAGCCGGAAGTCTCCCAGGCACTCGGTTTCGGGTTCCGCTGCGGCTTTCTCGGCATGCTGCACATGGAGATCGTGCAGGAGCGTCTCGAGCGTGAATACGATCTCGACCTGGTCACGACGGCACCGACCGTTGTCTACGAGGTGCTGATGCGCGACGGGCAAGTCGTGAAGATCGATAACCCGGCCGAACTGCCGGACCCGTCGAAGATCGAGGAGATTCGCGAGCCCATCATCGAGGCGACCATCCTCGTGCCCCAGAATATGCTCGGACCCGTGATCACGCTGTGCATCGACAAACGTGGTGTGCAGAAGAACATGCAATATCTCGGTGGCCAGGTTCAGGTCACCTATGAGCTGCCGATGAACGAAGTCGTGCTCGACTTCTTCGACCGACTGAAATCGGTGAGCCGCGGCTATGCCTCGTTCGAATACGAGTTCCGCCGTTTCCAGCCTGCGCCGCTGGTCAAGATCGACATTCTCATCAACGGCGAAAAGGTCGATGCGCTGTCATCCATCGTGCACCAGGAGAACGCGCAGTCACGGGGACGTGAACTCACCGAGAAGATGAAGGAATTGATTCCGCGT
>JASFFK010000031.1:0-12458 GCA_050124335.1 Chromatiales bacterium
AACTACATAAGAGAAGCGATCAATAACAAGCAGCTTGTTGATAAGTTGCCTGGTGAGCGTGCCCTTGCCAAAGAACTGGGTTATTCGTACATGACTATCCGCAAGGCCATTGAAAATCTTGTGGACGAGGGCGTTCTCTACAAAGTCCCAACAAAGGGGACATATATCAACAATGACAGGGAGAGTAGAAAAAAAACACAGACCATAGGCTACTTTCTGGACAGCAGTATCGAATCAGGGATATCCAGTCCCTACTACTCACTCATTTTCAAGGCGCTTGAGAAAGAGGCAACCAGGAATGACTATTCGTTGATGTACTTCTCGGATGTCGGTGAGGACAAGCTTGACAAAACAGTATCAAAACTGGACGGCGTCATTGCAACGTGCCTGCCAAGGATTGAAAACGTCATTCATGAACTCAAGCAAAGCCTGCCGCTTGTGGTCATCGACAACAGCTCTATCGACAAAGCCATTCCATCGGTCATCATCGACAATTTCAATGCAGAGGTCGAATCTGTCAATTATGTCTGTTCGCTTGGACACAAACGCATCGGCTTCATGACCGGTCTTGAAGATTCTGACATCGGCAGGGATCGATGCGCCGGATACCGGAGCGGACTCAGTAACAATGGAATCCAGTTTGACGATACACTGGTTTTTCACGGCAATTACTCTTTCGAGTCGGGTTTTTCGGGAGCGGAATATTTCCTCTCGCTCAAGCACCCACCAACCACGATCATCTGCGCAAACGATTCCATGGCTCTTGGCGTTATGCGCAAGCTTTGTCTGGAGGGGTTAAAGGTTCCGGATGACATGAGCGTTATCGGATTCGACGATATCGAGATTGCAGCTCAAATCATTCCGCCACTGACTACCATTGCAGCGCCTGTCGACAGGATTGCAAAACATGCTTTTTCCATGCTCATGCAATCGATCAGGGGCGAACAGCTGGAATTACGTCATGTCGCTCTGGATGCGCACCTGGTCATCAGGCAGACTTGCGGTCCATCAAAAACGCAGTGACCACATCCTGCTCACATTTGTCCATCAATCACCATATCCAGAGCCTGAAGCGGTACGATTCTTCGCCAATTGATTTGCTTTGGAGTGGCCAGTGAATAGAAGCCCGGTTGTCGCAAGAAATCTGCTATTGGCCACGCTGGGTGTGCTGTTTGCGCTGCTCCTGTCCAGAGTACTGGAAGTCAGTCTCTTTCTGCCCGGGAAGGTCTTGCTGATAATCGCAATCTGCTTTGCTCTCCTTGGTCTTTTGCTGGTGTTGGTGACTATCAGGCAGAGAGAAACCGGGATGAGGCGTTTCTTCCTGTTGTTGACAGGTTATTCCGCACTGGCAATGCCAGTGGCCGTAATCCTGCACAATTTCATCTTTCACGCATTCCTTTTCATCCTTGGCGTGATGGTTTTGCCGGTGATTTTTCTCTTCAGCTGGTTGAGCAGTGTCCTGCTCCTTGTCACAGCCGACAAAGCACCTCGCTTTCAGAGAACAGTTGCGCTCGGCTTGTCGGTGCTGATTGTTTCTGCCGTTATTCTTTCAGTCATCATGAAGTCTGTTGAGGAGGGTTACACGGTCACCTCTGAAATGATCAGTGCGCCGGAAGTCAAAATCGAGCGGATTTTCATCAATGCAGAAGTGGAAGAATCCTTGGTCGAGCATTTTTCCTATTCTTTCCGGCACAGCCTGTTGTCAGCCTTTGAGTCCAATGGCATCGAGGCAGCGATCAGGGTGAAAACCGGGGGACCCAAAGCACATCGTGATCATGAAATGGACATGCTGCACATCGACTACTGGACAGAGGACTCAACGGCGCTGGATGTCTACCTGGTGAGCTTCGGTCCGACCGAAACGTCCTATGCGGTCAACCCGGTGGTAACGGGTAGCTGGCAGAGCCTGGACATACCGTTGAGCACCTACAGTGGCGTAGTGGACCTCACGGATGTGATCCAGATGAAGTTTGTTGGCAACGGCACCGTCTACTTCGACAATATCTACTTTTATGATTCAGGTAGCGGCATCGTTGAAACGGGCTTAACGGGGTTATCGGCGCCAGTTCCATCCGTCGATGCCAACAGTGTCATCTCCGTCTTCAGTGATGTCTACACGGATCCTGTCGGTGTTGATTACAACCCGGACTGGGGTCAGACAACAGTCACGACGATCGAGACGGACAATGAGAATAGAGTGTTGAAGCTGGCAAACCTGGACTACCAGGGCATCGACTTCGTCACGAACGGTGCTGCGCTGGGCGTCTCGGGCAATGAGATAGCAACATATACCGCGGATGGCAGGATGGACCTGATTGTCAGGCCTCTATTGCTTGATCACAGGAGTGGCCGCCAGGCGATTGTCGGCACGCTTTTCGACGTGAGTCTCAGCTCAGAAGCGACTGGAAAGAGAATCTGGCAAGCCTCGGGCAAGGTTGATTACATCGGCGAGGCGTTTTTCAGGAATCCTGAATACAGGGCTCATTACGGTATGCGCAAGGAATTTGCATGGCATACGACTGCAGCCATCGTCAGAACACTGATGCAGGACGTGTATGGACGGGAGTCTGCGCCGGTCTATACCGACACCGAGTCCAGACAACGCCATGGACAAAGGACTGACTGAGGTTTGATACAGAGATATACGCTCAATGAGGGCTGACTGCAGGAGCTTGTGAATCACCTCGTGCGATCTGTGGGCCTGTTTTCCACCCTTGATATCGAAAACAGATTCATTTGCCATGCGACCAGTCTGCCTAATCAGGTGACTGCTCTGACGCCTCTTTTTGCTTCCAGTTGCAGGCGTACCTCGTGAGCGCGCTCTTCTGTGAGGTCATAGTTTTTCATCACGGCCATGGCGATCAGGGTCCCACTGATAGGTACAAGGATATAAGCCAGTCGCAAACCCTCCAGCGCTTCGGGCGTCTGCACGGTAATTGCCTCGTCAAAACCAACGATTTTCATTATCAGACCACTCATCAGGCCGGCTATGGCGAAACCGAACTTCACCATCCACCAGTAGATGGCGCCGAATGTTCCTTCCCGGCGTGAGCCGGTTTTGAGCTCATCAAGGTCGCAGACATCGGCTGTCATGGACATCATCAGGGTAAACAAGCCGCCAATGCCAAAAGCAAAGAGTGGCAATGGCAGGAACATCATCCAGGGGTTTTCAGGCTGGAAACACCACCAGAACATGGCATAACCCAGAATGGAGATGCCCTGAGATACAAGAAAGGCGTTCTTCTTGCCGATTTTCTGTGAAAGAAGCGTGATAACGGGGATAACAAGAAAGCATGTGATCAGGGCGCTGACGCTGCCAAACCAGGCCGGCCAGGTTCCCGCTGCGCCGGGGTCGCCGTTATTCATGTAGTAGACGATGATGAACCATGAAAATCCCGCGACAGTATTGAAGGCGTTGAATACAAGAAATGTCGCCAGGCAGAGCCGCCGGAATGGTCTGTTCTTCAGGGTATCGAGCAAGCCGCTGAAGAGCGTTGCGAGATTGCTACGAATAGTCTGCCGCGAGATGACCTCGAGTTTCTCTGGCGCGGGCAGGGTTTTGCCAAACAAGGCCGGCACAAGACACAACCCCAGGCATAGAAGTCCGACCCAGATGGACAGGCTCCTGGCACCGGCATCCGAACTCGGGAAAAGATCCTGATCGTAGATGAGGATCCAGAACCAGGGCACGATGACCCATGCCCACTGCCCTATCCACTGAGCTACCGCCATCAGTCGCGTACGTTCGTGGAAATCGTTGCTCATCTCGTAACCCATGGCTACGTAGGGTGTTGAGAAGATAGTCAGGCCCAGGTAGAAGATGATGGAGACCAGCAGAAAATAGGTGAAGTTGTAGATTTCACCGTCTTCAGGATAGATCTGCCACATGGCAATGAAGCCTGTTCCGGCGATGATCGCCCCGATGAAGATATAGGGACGTCGTCTCCCCCAGCGTGAGCGCGTGTTGTCGGTCAGGAATCCCATGATCGGATCAGTCAGCGCATCGAAAAGCCTGGGAACGAAGAAAAGGATGCCCCAGAGCAAGGGATCCATGCCAAGCCCCTGCACGAGGACGACCATGAAAATGGCCAATGCCGCCGGGAACATCTGGTTGCCGAGCATGCCGGCACCGAAAACAATTTTCTGTCCCAGCGGTATACGGTCCTCGGGTGCGGTTGCATAGTGTTTTTGCGTCATCAGCGATCCCGTTGTTGATGTGTCGAGCAAGCCATCAGAGGTATGACTCAAGCTCCTTCATAACCAGTTTCGGCTTGCGGTCGACGGTGTAAATACCCCAGTGTTTCTCAGGCTCATGCGGGTCTGGCGACCCCTTCCAGGGTTCGTCGAAAGCCTCGAAGAGAAAAGTCAGGATCTGATTTTCACGACTCCAGTTGATCAATTCCTTGCAGTAGTAGGCCTGGTGCTCCTGGGAAGCATTCCACGGCTCGATGCCTCGTCCGTTGGAACGGGTAGTCCAGCCAGCCTCCGTGATCACGACAGGCTTGTCAGGATAATATTGCACCACGCTTTCGAAATTCCCCCTGGTGTACTGCAGAGCCCTGTCGATCGGCTGGTATTCCCAGACCGGGTAGGTGTGCAGCGAGATAAAGTCGAGTTCGTCGGCAAGGGGAGCCAGCTTTTGCGTCCAGGGTACGTAGTTCTCGCAAAATGTCACAGGTGTTCGGATCTTGCGCTTGATTTTTTTGACGAACGAGATCAGACGCTCTACCGGGACCATGTGATCTGTCCACTCGACAGTCGCTTCGTTTCCAACCGAAACGGAAAAGATAATCTCGGCATACTCATTTGCCAGCTCGATCATGCGTTCGATCTGGCGGTCGTTGGCCTGCCTGTTGGCAATCAGTTGAGCCTCTGGATATTCCGCACCCCAGGGACAGGCCGGGTTATTCATTTCCGCGGCGACATCGGCACCGAGCATCACCTTCAGATCGAGTTTTGCATACCTGATCGCTTCAAGAACCAGGTCTGCATGGCGGCTACAGTCGTAGATTCGAAGGTATTGCCACTGCTCAGCGAGTATCTTCAGGTCTTCCATCACCTGGATGAAGCTTGGATAACTGTGATCAAGCGGGGATTGTCCTTCACGGTAACCTGAATAGCAGATGGCGTTGCCATGACTGATACCTAACTTGTCCAGATAATTCATACGATCACCCGTCATCAAAAATATTTCAGCTTTCCGTGTTGATCCCACAGGCCCCACCAGGCGCCGACATCACCCTCGTCACCGGTCTTCCAGGATTCGTCAAACGAGGAAAAATAGAAGATCTCCACACCCTCTTTCTCTGCCCAGCGACAGGTCTCGATAAAGTAGTTGATTGCATTCTCTTTTCCGGGCACCGCCTCTCCATAGGCTTCTCCCCTGCTTGGCCATCCCGTCTCACTGATGATGACTTTTTTGCCGTTCGCCACAGCCTGTGCACGTCGATACATCTCGCGCATGTATGCGGGCGCATATTCCGCAGGACAGCTTTCCCAGAACGGGTAACAGTTGATCAGGATGACATCGCATGCTTCGACCAAGCGGGGATACTGCTCGAAAAGAAAGTAGGCATCGACATAAGCGACGGGCACGCCGGGAACAGCCTCCCTGGCTCGCAGGATGTAGTCGAGAATTTCATCCTCGCTCAGGTCCCCTCGCAACAGGACTTCGTTGCCCACGGCAAGAATGCCTGCATTTCCGGCTCTCGCGATGGCAATCCCGCTGGCCAGCTCGGTTTCATTCATAGCATGGTCTTCGCCCAGACAAACGCCGACCATGGTATCCAGTCCAAATTCCCGCGCGACAACCGGAGAGCGTTCATTGCCGTCGGTGCAGGAAAAGGTTCTGATCCAGTTGCAGCAGGGAGAGATAATCTCCAGTCTTTCGCGAATCTGCTGTTCGGAAATTTCACAGCCAGGAGCCTGGCCTTCGAGGTATGGGCTGAAAGAGAGGCCGTGTATCTTTTTCTCGAGGATTCTTTGCAGTATGGAAACTCTCTCGCTCAGCGGGATATCCGAATAATTCACTGCTGCCAGATGCGCGCCCGTCGAACTCAAAAATGCCGGTTGACCATCCACCCCGGCGCTTGATCGCGAGTACGTCGGAAAATAATCACCATAGCTTTTGGGCATTCTGCTTCACCTTGCTGGTAATACCACGGGGCAGCTACTTGCAAACGACCGGTCATCGAAACCCTTGTGTCATATGCTCGCGACAGATCCCGGGATAACCGGATACAGAGATCATAGCGGAAGATGCATAGCTATGCTATATAGCAGATTATCAGGCAGCTGGTGAGGTTGAAAAGGAAGACCCTGCTTCCGTGCGTCAGAATTGGTTCCCGGCAATGCGTCTTTCCCGGGTGCGGCAGGCCATCACGGCCCCGGTCTCACAGTCGGTGGACTAGCGCAGCATCGCATCCAGCTGGTCGACGATCTCTGCCCAGTCAGCATCTTCTTCCTTTTCCTGCTGCAGAAAGGCAGCCTGCGCACTGTTCCAGAAATCCGCTTCGTGCAGCTGGATGTCAGCCGCCAGCGGTCTGTGAGCGGCAATGAATGCCTCGATCGCCTCGTCGCTGTTCTCCAGGCCCAGTTGCTTGAACAGTGATGGCAAAGTGTGAATCGGCGGTTCCATGGTGTTTCTCCAGATTTTTCTTTCGGCTGCATGGCGCGGTCTGTGTCCTGTGTGCCTGTAGCCTTTTGTTGATAACTATTCAAACTATTCCCGGGTCACTTGCCTGTCAACTGTTCCATCGGCACTGACATCCTTCTTTTTGAACAAGGTGACGGCGGGTGTGCGGAGTTTTTTCTTGCCGATTCCGGCGATGCACGTCTATGATAGTGTAGAACATCAATAGAACAGTTAGAGTCATGAAATCCTGGTCCCGTATCATCGCGCTTGTCGACATGAACGCCTTTTTCGCCTCTATCGAGCAGCAGGATTTTCCGCAGCTGCAGGGGCGTCCCGTTGGTGTGAC
The DNA here is from genome assembly GCA_050124335.1 of Chromatiales bacterium. Taxonomy (GTDB): domain Bacteria; phylum Pseudomonadota; class Gammaproteobacteria; order Chromatiales; family Chromatiaceae; genus Sva-25. The sequence goes on from JASFFK010000031.1 coordinate 6,981, forward strand.
CAACGGCGAGCGTGGTACCTGCATCATCACCGCGAGCTACGAGGCGCGTGCCTGGGGCGTGCATACCGGCATGCGCCTGAAGGCAGCACGTGAAATCTGCCCCGGTTTCATCCAGCGCCCTGCCCGCCCGCGGCGCTATGCGGAGGTCTCGACAGCGATCATGACAGCGCTGAAGTCACTGACACCCGATGTCGAGGTCTTCTCGGTCGACGAGGCCTTTCTTGACCTGACACGCGTTGTAGTAATCCGCAAGATGGAGCCGGAAGCGGTGGCCCGCCTGATCCGCCAGACAGTGCTCGATGCCTCGGGCATCACCTGTTCCGTTGGCCTGTCGGGCGACAAGAGCACGGCCAAGGTCGCTGCGAAGCAACACAAACCCTATGGCCTGACGGTCGTGCCGCCGCACCGGGCACGCGACTTTCTCGCTCCCCTGCCCGTCACGGACCTCTGTGGTATCAACAGGGGCATCGGCGGTTACCTCGAGAAGCGCGGTGTGACCCGCTGCGGCGACATGGAAAAGCTTCCGGTCAGCGAACTCGGACGGCGCTTTGGCAACATCGGACGGCGTATCTGGTTCATGGCGCAGGGGCTCGACCCGGAACCGGTCATCACCGAGGTCGCCGATCCCAAGTCGATCGGTCACGGCAAGGTGATGCCGCCGGAGACGATGGATGAACAGCTCATCTGTACCTACATGGCGCACATGAGCGACAAGGTCGCAGTACGCCTTCGCAAATACAGCCTCTGGGCCTCGACCTTCTTCTTCGGTCTCAGGACAGCACCCGGATGGCTCGGCGGCAAGATCCGCACCGACAGGACCAGTGACCAGCTCGTGATCTACCGCGCCTGCAAGCAGTTTTTTGACAGCCACTGGCATGGCGAGGGCGTGAGCCAGATCCAGATCACCGCGCTCGATCCCGAACCGGCGTTGCAGCAGCTCGACCTTTTCTCGCAGCCCGATCCGAAACGCCAGCAACTCAACCGCGTACAGGATGCGATCAACGGCAGGTTCGGACAGATGCAGCTTGTCCCCGGACGCATGTTGAACCGGTCGGACATGCCGGACGTGATTGCGCCGGCGTGGAAGCCGGATGGTGTCAGGCAGACGATAGAGTGAAGAGTTTGTTTTACCACGAAGAACACGAAGGGTACGAAGAGGGCATCGCGGGGAAGTTACTGGCCGATGTGACGATCTGGTATGTTGAAGGGAGTTCCAGGATTGAGATTGCCACGGTCGCTGATGCTCGCTCGCAATGACAATCTTCCCGGCTCGCAGGACCCCGGCAATGTCATCGCGAATACTCCGGTGGCACTTCCTTCGGGCGCACAGCCTGGTGATCTTGGTGTTCGCGGTATCGGATACAGTTCGAGATTGCCACGGTCGCTGGCGCTCCCTCGCAATGACAATGCCGGGTATCCGTGTCCCCTTTGCGTCCCCGGGCCATGACGGAAGCGTATAAATCATGTGTGGAGGGGTGTTTTTTATCCATGCCAGCCGCGAGCACCGGGTCTATTTTCCGAACCCGAAGGCGCAGCTGCCCGTCCGGAGCCGGAGCGGCGGGAATATCCTCGTGCCCTGGGGGCGACGCAAGGAACAGGCCGGCATGCTCCCGTTCGGTGGATGGGCGCGCCTCGATGCGATTCATGCGGGCAGCTGGGACCGCTGGTTTCCACGGCCTGCCAAGATCATGGTCAGCCAGTTCATGGAAAACGATTTTGTCGGAAACACACGATGGTTCGATATCCCCCGTGGCAAGTGGATCCAGGGACTGATTGCCGTGCATGGACACGAACGGCGTGTCTACGTGGTGACGATCGAGCCCGAACTGGAAATTGCGGAGACCTTTTACGACCGCTGGCCGCGGATTCTTTCGGGGTGACGGGCGTTCACCATGAAGAAGACGAAGGACCTGAAAGTTCATCGCGAGAAGGCCATGGGCCGACGTGGCGATCTCAATCTTGATGGAATGCTTCACATCGGGATTGCCACGGTCGCTCCGCTCTCTGGCAATGACAGGGTTCGGGTGCCAGGCTGACATGTCGGTATGAACTGTCCGGGCCAGGCGATTTCCACCACGAAGAACACGAAGAAGATGCCTGCCGCCATTCCCGAGACGGCGGAGACCCGGAAGAACGAAGACTCCCCGGATTGCAGTTTTCACGCAGGCAAGGAAAAGGCCGGTCCGGAGACCGGCCCTGACCAGGGCTTAGCCCTGTTTGTCGACCTTCGTTACACCCTTGTCCAGCGATATGCTGTCGCGATTGCGCTCGACGGTCTTGGCGCCGATACCGGGCACGTTGGCCAGCTCATCGATCGACTGGAAACCGCCATGCTGCTCGCGGTACTCGATAATCTTCTGTGCCTTCGCTTCCCCGATACCATTCAGGTTTTGTGCGAGCGCAGCAGCGTCGGCCTTGTTGATGTTGACGATTTCGGCGAAAGCCGGTGCGGTGAGAAAAAGTGCGCAGGCAAGCGCGAGACTGTGCAGATAGTTCATGTGGAAATCTCCTTTTCCAGTGTTGTTTGTTCCATGTTCCGGCCGAACCTGTTTTCAACCGGAGTTATTTATATAGCACAAAAGACGGGGAAGTAAAAATGTGACCATCTCCGTATAATCAGGCGCATTGTTTATGACTGATGAGCATTCAAGAAGGTGTCGTTGTGAAAGAGAGAGAGGTAGACGTCGCGATTATCGGTTCCGGCAGCGCCGGCCTGTATGCACTCGGCAAGGTCAAGCCCTCTGGAAAATCCTTTGTACTGATCAACGGTGGCGAGGCCGGTACCACCTGCGCGCGCGTCGGCTGCATGCCGTCGAAAGCGATTATCCAGGTCGCCGAGGATTACCATCGTCGTGCCATTTTCGATCGCTACGGCATCGGCGGACACGACGACCTGACGATCGACACCATCGAGGCGATGGAACATGTTCAGGATTTGCGCGACACCTTCGTTGACCGCGTGCTTTCCAACAGCACGGACAACATGGGGGACGAATTTATGGAGGGCTATGCGCGCTTTATCGAACCGCATGTACTGGAGGTCAATGACGAGCGCATCCGGGCCGGGAAAATCATCATCGCGACCGGCTCGACGCCGATCGTGCCTGACGACTGGAGCGCCTTTGGCGACCGGATCGTCACGACAGACGATTTCTTCGAACAGGAGAGCCTGCCCTCCTCCATGGCCGTTATCGGTCTTGGCGTCATCGGTCTCGAGCTTGGCCAGTCGCTGCATCGGCTTGGTGTCGATATTGTCGGCATCGACATGGCCGAAAGCATCGGAGGAATTTCCGATCCGGATGTAAACAAGGAGGCAATCCAGCTTATCGGCAAGGAATTTCCGCTATGGCTTGGTACGGGTGCCGCAATCAGCGAGGGAGAGAACGGCCAGCTTGTCGTAACAGCTGGTGACAACAGCAAGAGTGTCGACAAGGTGCTTGTCGCCATCGGGCGCAAGCCGAATCTGGCAAGCCTCAATCTCGAGGCAGCCGGTATCGAGCTCGACGATCGCGGTATTCCCGTCTATGACCGCCACAGCATGCAAATCGGTGATTCGCATATTTTTATCGCCGGCGATGTGAGCGGCGAGCGCCCCCTGCTCCATGAGGCTGGTGACGAGGGACGTATCGCGGGGCACAATGCGGTGTCCGCTTCGATAACCGCGTTTCGTCGCAAGACTCCTCTGAACATTACCTTTTCCGATCCGAATGTCTGCCAGGTTGGTGCCCGCTTTGCCGATCTTGATCCCGGGACGACAGCCATCGGTGAAATCCGCTTTGCACCGGTCGGTCGCGCCCTGATCATGGGCAAGAACAAGGGTATCCTGCGCGTCTACGGCGACAAGGCAAGCGGTCGTATTCTCGGCTGCGAGATGATCGCGCCCAAGGGCGAGAACCTTGCGCACCTGATCAACTGGGCAATCGAGCAGGAGCTGACTGTCGGACAGTTACTGCAGATGCCCTTCTACCACCCGGTTATCGAGGAAGCGCTGCAAGCCGCGCTCTATGATCTCTATGGCAAGGTTGACGCGAAGAACGACACACCGATCACGGAGCTGATTCCGCTGTAATTCGGGACGCAAAGAGCGCAGAGGTCCGCCAGGGTCGCAAAGGGATTCAATGTAGTATTGCGAGGAGGCCACAGGCCGATGTGGCGATCTTGAACACAGGATGACGAACCTGGCTTGAGATTGCCACGGCTGCTGCGCAGCCTCGAAATGAGAGGGTTCGACAACCATCGTCATTCCCTTGGGACATGGCGGAGTCGGTGTCAATTTGACTCCGCCCCCGGGGCGCATCACTCCATCATATCGACCACAATACCGCGCGCCTCCATATCTTCTCTGCGCACCTGGAGATAGCGCTGGAACTCGGGCTCTTTGAGGTAGTCGCCGTCCAGCACGTAATCGAGCGCACCATGGACATGAAAGGCCTTCAGATAGGCTTCTGTCCTGAAGACTTCCCGGCCTTCCCTGTCGAAAATCAGCATGCTCGGCGCATACCGGATATTCAGTGCATCAGCCCACTGACGTACTGTCGTCGGGGTCCCGTCAGGTGTCGTGATGGCATCCGTGCTCCAGAGATCCAGCAGGGCAACACGGTACTGGTCCAGTGACTTGCGTACCGGTTCGCGCTGCAGGATATCGAGATGCAGTTCATCGCACTCGGGACACTGTTTCTGCTCGAACAGGACAAGAAGCGGTTGCCCGTTCTGCGCGGAAAGATCGACCGGCGCAGTCAGGAAACCGTCCTCGACATGCAGCTTGCCGCTGGCTTCTGCGGGTGCCTGTCCGGCGACATAACTGCGGATGTCGATCTCCTTTTCTTTCCTGCCGCCAACATAGTCAAGCACGGCACCGAACTGGTGTGGCGGAAAATAGCCATTGAGGCGGGTAACCAGACCACCACTCTCGTCGAGGAAAAGCAGCGTGGGCGTGTACTGTACGTCGAGTCCCCGCGCAAAATTTTTCTCTGTGGTCAGTTTGCCATCAAGGTCGGTCACTTCACGATCTCCCCACATGTTGATGGCGATGACATCGAAATACTCTTGCGTCTTCCCTGCAATGGATCGGTTGCCGAAGTTGTCCTTGAGCAGCTTTTCGCAATAGGGACAGCCGTCCTGGTAAAAATAGAGCATGAGTCGCCTGTTCTCTCCGGCGGCTTCCTCAATGTCTTCCCGGATATCAAGAAAAGACTCTTTGAACCAGGCAGGCTTGGTGTGATAGCCGGGATTGATAAAGCCGGCTTCGAGTTCACCCTCCGAAGCTGCCATCAGGGCTGCGGGCGCGAATAACAGAAAAACGAAGATCGACAGGCTGGTTTTCATGTTCAGACTCATGCTGGATTCTATCGCCATACTATATACGATCCATTAGCAAGTATTTCCACCAGTGGCGATAATCTACATTATATAATTGACTTAATATATTGAATTAAAGAGTATTTATATAATATCTTCGGTGAATTCTCATCATGCTAC
>JASFFK010000032.1:0-12416 GCA_050124335.1 Chromatiales bacterium
CGGCTTCCAACGAGTGATTCGCCAGTCAGCTGATTCAGACAGGACTGCAAGCGTCCTTCGGAGTCGCTCAGGCTCTCAGTGAGTCGTTCAGGTGCGGCTTGATGATCCTGAGCATCTCCGGATGCAGCTTGACACCGGCAGCGACAACGTTACCTGTTTCGAAATAACGATCGCCACCACTGAGGTCCGTGACCACGCCACCGGCTTCCCTGACAAGCAGGGCGCCGGCTGCAAAATCCCATTCAGAGAGTCCCAGTTCCCAGAAGCCATCGATGCGGCCTGCTGCCAGCCAGGCGAAATCGAGCGCGGCGGAACCAGGTCGACGCACACCGGCGCTGTCGACGATCAGGTCCTGCATCATGCCGAAATAGGCTTCCTTGTGACGCAGGTCGCGAAACGGAATGCCGGTGCCGAGCAGTGCGCCCTGCATGCCCTTGCGGGCGGTGACGCGAATTCGCCTGTCGTTGAGATAGGCGCCCTCACCACGCGTTGCGTGAAAGAGCTCTTCACGAACCGGATCGTAGACCACGCCGCACAGCAGCTGGCCCTTCTCCCGCAGAGCAATCGAGACCGCAAACTGGGGGAAGCCGTGCAGGTAGTTCGTGGTTCCGTCGAGCGGGTCGATGACCCACTGGTAGGCGTTGCCGTCGTGCTTGCCGCTTTCCTCGGCGAGGATCGCATGCTTCGGATAGGCCTTGCTGATCGTGTGGATGACCGCTTCTTCAGCGGCACGATCGACATCGCTGACAAAGTCATTGCGGGACTTGGTCTCGATCTTCAGTGCATCGACGCGGTCGAGGTAGCGCATCAGGATCCGGCCGCCATCGCGGGCTGCGCGGATGGCGATGTTGGTCATTGGGTGCATGGCGGGAGCGGCTTGCAGAGTGTTAGTCGGGTCAATCCGCTAGAATAACATTTTTTGCACAGTTCCTGATTGCCAAATGCTGTCTCGCATTCGTATCGTTCTCGTCAATACATCCCATCCGGGCAATATCGGTGCCGTTGCCCGGGCCATGAAAAACATGTGCCTTGACGACCTGGTGCTCGTCGATCCGGTGCGGTACCCGGAAGAGGCCGACGTGGCTTTCAGTCGCGCATCCGGGGCGCATGACCTGCTGACTGCCTCACGCAAGGTCGAGACGCTCGCCGAGGCGATCGAGGATTGTCACCTTGTGATCGGGACAAGCGCACGCCAGCGCACGGTCCGATGGCCGGTCGTGGATCCGCGAGAATGCGCATCACTCGCAAGCGAGCGTGCCGCAGCGGGCGAGCAGGTGGCTATCCTGTTCGGGAGGGAGCGTTCCGGATTGACCAATGATGAACTCGCCCTGTGCCACTACCTCGTTCAGATCCCGACGAACCCCGAGTACAGCTCGCTGAATGTTGCCATGGCAGCACAGGTGATTGCCTATGAACTCATGATGGCGAGCCTCTCGGAGGAGCGCGCGTCGGCAGAGCAACGGGAGATGATCACGGCCGGGCAGTTCGAGGGATTCGTCCGGCATCTCGAGGAGACCATGGGTGTGATCGGCTTCACGGATGAGCGCAGTTCGGACAAGCTCTTGCGACGCCTTCGGCGCCTCTTCCTGCGCGCTGAAATGGAACCCGACGAGATGAACATCCTGCGGGGTATCTTCAAGGCGTCACAGGAACATCGCGTACGCACACCCCGCAAGTCGGGAAATGACTGACCAGGACACCCACGGGACTTTTTCCGAACCCTTTCCGGTGCTTTTCCGGGATGAGGAGTTCATTGCAATCCACAAGCCGCCCGGGCTTCTCGTACATCGCTCCTGGATCTCGGAAGACAGGGTGTTCCTGCTGCAACTGCTGCGTGACCAGGTCGGCAAGCGGGTCTACCCGGTACACAGGCTCGATCGCGCGACCTCGGGCGTCATCCTGTTTGCATTTTCTTCGCAAGCAGCCAGCGCATTGCAACAGGAGCTTGAGAAGAGCAGGACAGTCAAGCTCTACCATGCCGTGGTGCGTGGCTGGGTCCGTGAGGAGGGCGAGATCGACCACCCGTTGCGAGACAGGGACGAGGAGGGCAGTGAGCTGAAAGTAGCCCTGACACGATATCGTCCCCTCGCAACCGTCGAGTTGCCCCATGCCGTTGGCCGCTACAGTACCGCACGCTATTCGCTCGTCGAGGCACAACCACTGACTGGCCGGCGGCAGCAGATCCGCAAGCACATGAAGCACATCGCTCATCCGGTCATCGGCGATACAACCCATGGAAGAGGCGAGCACAATCGCTTTTTCCGGGACAATTTCGGTTGCCAGCGGTTGCTGCTGCAGGCACGTGAACTCTGTTTCAGTCACCCGCGCAGTGGCGACGAGGTCAGGATCCGCGCAGCCGCCGAACCGGGCTGGGATGCTGTCATCACAAAGCTCGGCTGGAGCGACCGGGATGCCTGAGTCTGTCACGTGCCCGCTGTGCGGCTCCGGGCAGACACGTCATTTTCACGCCGACGGCAGGCGTGAGTATCACAGGTGCAGCGTTTGTGACCTGGTCTTCGTGCCCGCAGACTTTTTTGTGTCCCCGGAGAACGAGAAAGGCTTTTACGACATGCATGAAAACGACCCGCATGACATGGCCTACCGCCAGTTCCTGTCACGTCTGTTCGATCCGATGCAGGAACGAATTCCAGAGCAAGCCAGAGGCCTTGATTTCGGCTCCGGTCCCGGGCCGACCCTGTCACGGATGTTCGAGGAGCAGGGGCATCGCGTCGCTCTCTACGATCCTTTCTATGCGCCTGACGAGAGTGCTTTGCATGCAGAGTACGATTTCATTACTGCGACCGAGGTCGCCGAGCACCTGCACCAGCCCGCATTCGAACTCGAGCGCCTCTGGTCCTTGCTGCGGCCCGCCGGCTGGCTTGGCATCATGACAAGGCGCTTCAACCCGAAACTGTATTTTCCCGACTGGCACTACAAGAACGATCCGACGCATGTCATCTTTTTCAGCGACCTCACATTCGAATGGCTGGCGAATCAATGGGAAACGACCGCCTCTTTTCATGGTGCCGACGTCGTGCTGCTGCAGAAACCCTCGAAAAACACCTGAGGCAAGTGATTCCCGCAGGCGTTATCATTGGACGTCTTGAATCATATCGACAGGGACAAGAGGCGTGTTTCGAAAAATCCGGGAAGAAATTGACGTCGTTTTCGAGCGTGATCCTGCCGCACGCAGCGCTTTCGAGGTCATCACGACCTACCCCGGCTTTCATGCCGTGCTGTTCCACCGCGCGGCGCACTGGCTCTGGAATATCGGGCTCAAGTGGCTGGCGCGCGTGCTGTCGAACATTTCCCGCCTGCTGACAGGCATCGAGATTCACCCGGGCGCTACCATCGGTTGCCGTTTCTTCATCGATCACGGGATGGGGGTCGTCATCGGCGAAACAGCGGTGATCGGAGACGATTGCACGCTTTACCATGGTGTGACGCTCGGCGGCACCAGCTGGCAGAAAGGCAAACGTCACCCGACCCTTTCCGACGGTGTCGTCGTCGGTGCCGGCGCAAAGGTGCTCGGCCCGATAAACATCGGTGCCGGGGCACGTATCGGCTCCAACGCGGTCGTCGTGAAGGATGTCCCTGCAGGCATGACGGTGGTCGGTGTTCCCGGTCGACTCATCCAGCAGAAGAAAGAGGTGGACACAGGTCACCGCAAGGAGATTGCCGAAAAAATGGGCTTCGACGCCTACGGTGTCAGCCAGGATGCCCCTGACCCGGTTGCACATGCCATCAACTGCATGCTGGACCATATTCATGTCGTGGATGCGCGTATGGAAAAGATGTGCAAGGCATTGAAAAAACTGGGAATTGAGGATCAGGAAGCGATCGAGAAACTCGAATCCTGCGAGATCATCTCGACTGCCGATGAGCTCGAGAAGATCTCAAATGGCGAATCCACAGAAAAATAGTCGGAAAACCCCTTATTTACTGTCCTTGTAATTCTTGACTAAATTACTAAGTAATGTATATTCGCACCCCGAACAGTAAATCGTGGCCTGTACGTAACAGCGCACTCAGTCCAGCAGGTGGTAGTAACAGTTTATGAAAACGCCAATCTATCTTGACTATTCCGCGACGACCCCGGTAGACCCGCGCGTCGCAGACGAGATGTGCAAGTATCTCAAGCCGGACGGGATCTTCGGTAATCCCGCATCCCGCTCACATGCATTCGGGTGGGCGGCAGAAGAAGCTGTCGAGCGTGCCAGGCAGGATGTTGCCGATCTCATCAATGCCGATCCAAAGGAGATCGTCTGGACTTCCGGCGCAACAGAATCAGACAACCTTGCCATCAAGGGTGCGGCCCACTTCTACAACAAGCGCGGCAAGCACATCATTACACTCAAGACCGAGCACAAGGCTGTACTTGATACCTGTCGTCACCTCGAGCGCGAGGGTTATGAGGTCACCTACCTCGATCCCGAGCCCAGCGGCCTGCTGGATCTCGACAAGTTCCGCGAGGCAATCCGCGAGGACACCATTCTTGCCTCGATCATGCATGTCAACAACGAGATCGGCGTGATCCAGGACATCAAGGCGATCGGAGAGATCTGTCGCGAGAACAAGGTGCTGTTTCACGTCGATGCTGCCCAAAGCCCGGGCAAGGTGCCGATCGATCTGCAGGAGATGCCGGTCGACCTGATGAGCTTCTCCGCACACAAGATTTACGGACCCAAGGGTATCGGTGCCCTCTACGTGAGGCGCAAGCCACGCGTACGCATAGAGGCACAGATGCACGGAGGCGGCCACGAGCGGGGCATGCGCTCAGGTACCCTGCCGACACACCAGATCGTCGGCATGGGGATGGCTTTCCGTCTGGCCAGGGAAGAGATGGCAAAAGACAACGAGCGACTTATCGAGCTGCGCAACCGTCTCTGGGACGGGCTGAAAGACATGGAGGAAGTCTACCTGAACGGCGACCTCGATCAGCGCATTGCTGGCAATCTCAACATCAGTTTCAACTATGTCGAGGGCGAGAGCCTCATGATGGCTCTCAAGGACATGGCCGTCTCCTCGGGGTCGGCCTGTACCTCGGCATCACTCGAGCCCAGCTACGTGTTGCGCGCACTGGGTCGTGATGACGAGCTCGCACACAGCTCCATCCGTTTCAGTATCGGACGTTTCACGACACCGGAGGAGATTGACTATGTCATCAGGCAGACACGCGAACAGGTCGAGCGTCTGCGTGAACTCTCTCCGTTGTGGGATATGTTTAAAGAAGGCATCGATCTGAAGTCCATCGAATGGGCTGCACACTAAACACAGAGGTATGAACCATGGCATACAGTGACAAGGTTATCGATCATTACGAACATCCGCGTAACGTTGGCGTCCTTGACAAGGATGCAACCAATGTCGGCACGGGCATGGTCGGCGCGCCGGCTTGCGGGGACGTCATGCGTCTGCAAATACAGGTCAACGACGAGGGTATCATCGAGGATGCCAAGTTCAAGACCTACGGTTGCGGTTCCGCCATTGCATCCAGCAGCCTGTTGACTGAATGGGTCAAGGGCAAGTCGCTTGATGAGGCGAAGCAGATCAAGAACACCGATATCGCCGAAGAGCTCGCACTGCCCCCGGTCAAGGTGCACTGTTCCGTGCTCGCTGAAGATGCGATCCGCGCCGCGATCAGCGATTACCAGTCCAAGCGGGACAGCTGATTCATGTCGATCACGCTGACCGAGGCGGCAGCCGACCGGATGTCCTCTTTCCTTGCCAACCGTGGCAAGGGAATCGGCGTCCGTCTCGCTGTCAAGACCTCGGGCTGCTCCGGAATGGCCTATGTCATGGAATTCGTTGACGATCTCAACGATGATGACCAGGTATTCGAGGAGATGGGTGTCAAGGTCATCATCGACCCCAAGAGCCTTGTCTACCTTGACGGTACCGAAGTCGATTATGGCAAGGAGGGCTTGAACGAGGGATTCAAGTTCAATAACCCGAATGCCAAGAATGAGTGCGGTTGCGGCGAGAGCTTCACCGTCTGATTCCGATCCTCCCTGTCGTTCGGCAGAAAAAGCCTGAATACGCCAACTTGTCATTGCGAAGGAGCGAAGCGACTGTGGCAATCCCGACGTCCGTTGGTGAAAAAAAGACCGGGATCACCACGTCGGCCTGCAGCCTTCTCGCGATGACATTCTTGGTAATTCATGCACATAGCGAACTTTGATATGCTGGATCTGTCGAAAAACTTCTTCGAGCTCTTCGGTCTGCCTGTCTCCTACACCATCGATGACACCGCCCTGCGCGAGCGCTATCGGGAGCTGCAGCGCACTGTCCATCCCGACCGTTATGCCAATGCATCGCAACAGGAGCAGCGCCTGGCAATGCAGGGGTCTACCTTTATCAACGAGGCTTTTGAAACGCTGAAGGACCCGCTGAAACGTGCACAATACATGCTGCGTCTGCTCGGGGTTGATGTCGATTCGGACAACGAGACAACAAAAGATACGGCTTTTCTCATGGAACAGCTCGAATTACGCGAGGCCCTCTCCGAAATCAGGTACCAGGCCGATCCGCTGGGTGCGATCGCGGATCTACTCGATACTGTCACGGGTAAATTCAACCGGGTGATCAGCGACATGACGACGGATTTCGAAAACCCCTCTGCCGACAGGCTCGACGCGATTCGCGAGCGAGTTCGCAAGATGCAGTTTCTCGGGAAACTGCACCGGGAGGCCGAGTCGCTCGAGGCTGAACTCGAAGAGGAGCTGCTCTGATGGCACTGTTACAGATTGCAGAGCCTGGCCAGGCCGCTGCCCCGCATGAACACAAGCTTGCTGCAGGTATCGACCTCGGCACGACGAATTCACTGGTTGCTTCCGTCCGCAGTGGCACGCCGGAGACGCTGCCGAACGAGAAAGGCGAGCATATTCTGCCGTCCGTGGTGGCCTACACCGAATCCGGTGTTCTGGTCGGTAGCGAAGCGCTTGCCAATGCGCATGAAGATGCACTCAACACCATCAGTTCGGTCAAACGCCTCATGGGTCGCGGTGTCGAAGACCTGCGGTTGCTGGGTGACGAGTTGCCTTACGACTTCGCTCAGACCGACTCCCGGGTTCCGCGGATTCGTACCCGTGCCGGTGACGTGAGTCCTGTCGAGGTTTCCGCCGAAATTCTCAGGGTACTCGGCAAGCGCGCAGAGTCGGCGCTCGGAGGTGAACTGACAGGCGTTGTGGTGACTGTGCCTGCCTACTTCGACGATGCCCAGCGCCAGGCGACGAAAGATGCGGCCACTCTTGCCGGACTCAGGGTTTTCCGCCTGCTCAACGAACCGACGGCTGCAGCAATTGCTTACGGGCTCGACAAGGGAGCCGATGGTATTCATGCCATTTACGACCTCGGGGGAGGGACCTTCGATATCTCCATCCTGCGACTCAACCGCGGTGTCTTCGAGGTGATGTCGACAGGCGGCGATTCCGCTCTCGGTGGTGATGATTTCGACCGTGCCATTGCAGAGTGGGTCATGCAGCAGGCCGGTATCGAGAGGCCTGACTCCACGGTGCAGGCAACACTCATGCGTGCCGCCCGCCGTGCCAAGGAAACCTTGACCACGCAGCAGGTCGCCGGGATCGAGCTTGCGAATCCTGCCTGGAAAGGCACACTCGACCTCGACACCTTCAACGGTCTGGTCGATTCTCTTGTCCGAAAGACGATCTCTGCCTGTCGCCGGGCGCTGCGCGACGCCGGCATCAAGGCCGACGAGGTCGAGGACGTGGTCATGGTCGGTGGCTCCACGCGTGTGCCGCGTGTGCGTGAACGTGTCGGTGAATTTTTCGGCCGCGAGCCCCTTGTCGACATTGACCCCGATCGTGTCGTCGCAATCGGTGCGGCGATCCAGGCCGATATTCTCGCCGGCAACAAGCCCGACGAGGAGATGCTGTTACTCGATGTGAATCCCCTGTCGCTCGGTATCGAGACAATGGGCGGGCTGGTCGAGAAAATCATACCGCGCAATACGACGATTCCGGTTGCGAGGGCACAGGAGTTTACGACCTTCAAGGATGGCCAGACTGCGATGGCTGTCCACGTAGTGCAGGGCGAACGCGAGCTCGTCGATGATTGCCGTTCACTGGCACGCTTCGAATTGCGGGGTATTCCGCCGATGGTTGCGGGTGCAGCGCGTATCCGTGTGACCTACCGTATCGATGCGGATGGCCTGCTGGAAGTCGAGGCCGAGGAGCAGACACAGGGCGTGCGTGCGAGTATCGAGGTCAAGCCATCCTATGGTCTCTCCGACAACGAGATTGCCGATATGCTGCGCGCCTCTGTTGAACATGCGCGCGATGACATGGAGGCACGCAAGCTGCGCGAACAGCAGGTCGAGGGTGAGCGCGTCATCGAGGCGCTGGTTGCAGCGCTTGAGGCAGATGGCGAGGAATTGTTGAATCCGGAGGAGAGAAGCAGGATTGATGCAGAACTTGCAAGTTTCCGGAACCTGGTTGCCGGTACGGATGCCAATGCGATCGAGCAGGGCATCAAGACACTCGAGAAAGCCTGTGACTTTTACGTTGAACGCCGTATGAATTCCAATATTCGCAAGGCGATGGCAGGCCACTCGGTCAATGAATTTGAACAGGAGGCAGAGTAATGCCGCAGTTGATTTTTCTTCCCCATGAAGAGCTTTGTCCGGAGGGAAAGGTTATCGAGGCAGAGCCGGGTACCACGATTTGTGACGCAGCACTTGCCCATGGCATCGAGATCGAGCATGCCTGCGAGAAATCCTGTGCCTGTACGACCTGCCATGTCATCGTGCGCGAAGGTTTCGATTCGCTCAACGAGGCTGATGATGTCGAGGAAGACATGCTCGACAAGGCCTGGGGGCTGGAACCCGAATCCCGCCTGAGTTGCCAGGCCGTGGTTGACGAAGAGGATCTCGTGATCGAAATCCCCAAATACACCATCAACATGGTTTCTGAACACCACTGAGGAGAGAGCATGGCCATGAACTGGACAGATACGATCGATATTGCCATCGAGCTCGATGAAGCACATCCCGATGTCGATCCCAGGTATATCAACTTTGTAGATCTCATGAACTGGGTGATGGAACTGCCCGGATTCGAGGGTGAGAAGGAACATTGCGGCGAGAAAATCCTCGAGGCAATCCAGATGGCCTGGATCGAGGAGCGCGAGTGATTCGGCTGCTCGTGCTGCTGTTGCTGCTAACTGGATTCATGGCCGGTTGCAAGAGCACGGGAATGCAGAAGCCCGACCCACTACCCCCTGCCTGGAGTCAGTGCCCCGCAGAAAGGCCGCAACTCTGCACGCGCATATACCGTCCTGTCTGTGCATGGCAGCCCGACAGCGGGGAGTGGAAAACATTTGCCAGTGATTGCACGGCTTGCGCGGATAGCCGGGTCGCTGGCTATATTCCCGGCGAGTGCAACTGATCTGGCGTGGCTGCAGGGGAGTCGTCCCTGTGCTTCATGGAACGGCCGTAATGGCCGTTTCTTGTTCTTCAGCAGGGTGTACTTAACCGGCGTATCTGTTCTGTAGCCTGCCGATCTCCTCGATCACGATCTCGATCGTCTGGCCCGGCTCCAAATCGCTTGCGCCCAGCGAGGTTCCGCAAGCGATGACATCTCCCGGCAGCAGGGTCACTTCACGCGAGATCATGCTGACGATCTGTCGCGGGCCGAAGATCATGTCCGAAACCGGATAATCCTGCAGGGTCACTCCATCGAGGATTCCCTGGACCCTGAGATTGTCGGGATCGATCCCTGTTGCGATGACAGGACCGATCGGCCCGAAACTCCTGTAGCTCTTCGCGCGGCACCAGTGCGTGAATCCCTCTTCCTCGAACAGGGTTTCGGGAGCCGTTACGTCATTCACGCAGGTATAGCCGAAGATATAGTCATCGACCTCTTCCGTGGAGATGTCGAAGCATTCCCTGCCGATGACAATACCGAGTTCCGCTTCGAATTTGACTTTGCCCCTGAAGGAAGGAGGGCGGGTGATCTCCATGCCACTGGCGATGACAGAGGTTGGCAGCTTCACAAACCAGAGTGGGAACTGCGGCGTAAAGTTGTTCTCGGCGATGCGACGCTGTTCGAGATTGTTCCACAGGCCGAGAAACTGCCGCGGCTCCACCGGCGGGAGAAGCGTTGCCGATGCCAGCGGGATGGTCTCTGAAGAGATCTCGGGAGAATCGAGCATGTCACCACTGCAGAGCCGAATCGCGTCCCCTTCGAGAAGGCCAAAGCGAGGCTGCTGATCGTGGATGATGCGTATCCATCTGGACATGGTGACTCCTTGTTGTTTTCCGGGCTACCTGATTATGGATGAAAAACCTGTTTGCCGTCAGCAGGCTGCAACGAAAAAACGGAGGCCCCGGCCTCCGTTTTATTCCTGCCCGGGGGACTGCCGGATCAGCTGGTTGCTGATGCGGTCTCCTTGTCACGCTCGATAAGCGCGTAGG
The DNA here is from genome assembly GCA_050124335.1 of Chromatiales bacterium. Lineage (GTDB taxonomy): Bacteria > Pseudomonadota > Gammaproteobacteria > Chromatiales > Chromatiaceae > Sva-25. Next base: position 10,433 of record JASFFK010000032.1, read on the forward strand.
CGGAATGGTTGTGAATTGATTCGAAGTTTTCGGCTTCGACCGTGTATGCCGTGATGCGCTCGTCATCGTTGAGTCTGCCGGCAACATCGCGCACCATGTCCTCGACGAACTTCGGGTTGTTGTAGGCGCGCTCGGTGACGAATTTTTCATCGGGCCGCTTGAGAAGGCCGTAGACTTCGCTGGAAGCCTCCTGCTCGACAAGGTCGATGATGTCCTCGATCCAGACAAAATCCTGTGCGCGGACAGTCACGGTGACGTGTGATCGCTGGTTGTGGGCACCGTAGTCGGAGATCTTCTTGGAACAGGGGCAAAGACTGGTCACAGGGACGATCACGCGTGTGAACATCTCCGGCTTGCCTTCGCGTATCTCGCCGATCAGCGTGACCTCGTAATCCATGAGGCTCTCGACACCTGTTACCGGCGCCCGCTTGTTGACGAAGAAGGGGAACGACATTTCAATGTGGCCGACTTCCGACTCCAGCAATCCGGCCATTTCTGCAAGCATGTCCTTGAAGGAAGAGACGGTGATCTCGCGTTCATGGTTGTTCAGAATCGCGACAAAGCGCGACATGTGCGTGCCCTTGAAGTTGTGGGGCAGATAGACATACATGTTGAACGTGGCGACAGTATGCTGCTCGCCCTCGCTGCGGTCACGCACACGAACAGGATGGCGTATGTCCTTGATGCCAACCTTGTTGATAGCGATCTGGCGCGTATCCGCACTGCCCTGGACGTCCTCGATTTCACAGGACGGGCAGGTGTCTGCAGCTTTGATCACTGTACTCATATCACCGGGACAGGCGCATTGCCTGGATGCTTGTAAGGACCGGTAATTCTACCCTGAATCCGGGCCTGTGTCAGTTCAGGAAGGTTGCGGCGCCATTGAAATTTCTGCGCCAGTAGTGGTCCGTGATGCTGCTGGTGCTGACATGTTTTCCGGAACTGGGTGCGTGCACGAAACGGGTCGAGTCGATCATGATACCGACATGACTGGTGGTTGCGCCTGTGTTGAAGAAGACGAGGTCACCGGGCTGGAGCCGTGAGCGGGAGATGCGTGTGGCTGAGCTTTTCTGGGCGTATGAGACACGGGGGACATCAATACCCGCTTTTTTGTGCGTGTAATAGACCAGGCCACTGCAGTCGAAACCGTCCGGGGCTGCACCACCGTAGCGGTATGGAGTGCCGATCTGTGCAAGCGCATTGGTCACGATTTCCATCCGCTGACCGCTGACGTCACGGCTGCCGCCGCATGCACTCAACAGCAGTATGAGCACTGCTGCGATCGCCAATCTTGCAAGAGATCCGGATCCGGACATTGTCATCCCCCTTATCGAAGCCTGAGGTTCTGGAATTATGATCAGGCCAGACTATAGAGAATTCTGTCACGAATTCATTGAAAGTCAAGTGGTTGCGTTGATTAGCTTAAATTATTATCAGCTTGTGCGGCTCAGGATCGACAGGCCGATTGCACGCAAGGGGGATGCGGCATCACCCATTACCTCAATGCTCTTGAGGGCATCCTGGCAGAGTTGCCGGGCTTTTTCCCGCGACTCGGAGAGCCCCAGAAGGCTCGGGTAGGTGGTTTTTTCCTGGGCAGCATCTTTTCCCTGTGTTTTCCCGAGCGTCTCGGTATCGCTCGTGACATCCAGAATGTCATCGACGATCTGGAAGGCAAGGCCCACGCACTTGGCGTAGTGGTCCAGCAGGTTGATCTTTTCCTCGTCCTCACTGGCGCTGATGGCCCCTAGCAGGACGCTGGCGCGGATCAGTGCACCTGTCTTGAGGATGTGGAGGTTTTCGAGTTCCGGGATGGTCAGTGATTCGCCTGTCGATGCAAGATCGATGGCCTGGCCGCCTGCCATGCCATGGGAGCCGGATGCGTTTGCAAGCACGCTGATCATGCGGACCGTCTTGCTGTCACTTGCCTTGCACCTGCCCAGCGTCTCGAAAGCGAGAGACTGCAGGGCATCACCTGCAAGGATCG
>JASFFK010000033.1:0-12393 GCA_050124335.1 Chromatiales bacterium
GGTTGCTCATGATTCCCTCGACAAGGAAACCATCAGCATCGCAAAGCACACCCTCGCTACAGCCGGCAGCAGCAGCCTCGCGCGCAGCCATGACTTGCTCAAGCCGGTTCAGGGTCTTGAGACCGGCAAGCACGCCGCCCCTGGCAAGCCTCGTCCGGCAGAGATGCGCACGTATCCCCCCGCTTTCGTCAGGAGCGGGGGAGCGCCATGGCCGCGTATAGAGAAGACGGGTCGGCTCGCCCTCATCGGGAAAATATCCGCGTCCCTGCTGGCCACGGGTAACGATGATCTTCAGAATCCGGCGCCCTTCCCCGACAAGACTGCGTGCCTCCTCGAGCAGAAGAGCGGTTTCGGGCGGTGTGATTCCAAGCGTCTCGCATCCATGGTGAAGGCGTCTCATGTGGCGTTCCCACAGGGGCGCCTCGTCACCGATGAAGGCTATGGTCTCGAAAAGGCCGTCACCGTACTGCAGACCACGATCCAGAACAGGAAGGCATTCACTGTTCCGGCCGTTGATCAGCAAGGTTAGTCCTGAAAGCGTTTGAAGACGAGTGTGCCGTTAGTGCCGCCGAAACCGAAAGAGTTCGAGAGAGCGACATCGATCTTCATTTCACGCGCAGTGTTGGGTACGTAATCAAGATCGCATTCCGGATCGGGATTGTCGTGGTTGATCGTCGGCGGTGCGACCTGGTCCTGCACGGCAAGCGTCGACAGGATGGCTTCGACACCACCGGCAGCCCCGAGCAGATGGCCGATCATGGACTTGGTCGAACTGACGGCCAGCTTGTAGGCATGATCGCCGAACGCACCCTTGATCCCGTTGGTCTCGGCGACATCGCCGGCCGGCGTGGATGTACCATGCGCATTGATGTAATCGACCTCTTCCTTGTTGATGCCGGCATCCATCAATGCCAGTTCCATGCAGCGTCCTGCGCCCTGACCGTTCGGTGACGGAGAGGTCATGTGATAGGCATCGGAGTTCATGGCGACACCGACGATCTCGGCGTAGATTTTTGCACCGCGCGCCTTCGCATGTTCGAGTTCCTCGACCATCATCACGCCGGCGCCGTCACCGAGCACGAAGCCGTCACGATCCTTGTCCCACGGGCGGCTTGCCAGCTCCGGCTCATCGTTGCGCGTCGACAGTGCGCGTGCGGCAGCGAAACCACCGATACCGATTGGCGTGGTGGCATATTCGGCGCCACCGGCCAGCATGGCGTCAACCGTGCCGAACTGGATCATGCGAACAGCATCCGCAATGTTGTGCGCACCTGTACTGCAGGCCGAGACGATCGAGATGTTCGGTCCCTTGTAACCATGCATGATCGACAGGTTACCGGCCACCATGTTGATGATTGCCGAGGGCACGAAGAACGGTGAAATCTTGCGCGGGCCTTTCTTCAGAAAGGCATCGTAGTTGTTCTCGATGGTGTAGATGCCGCCAATTCCGGCACCAATGGCGACACCGATGCGCTCTGCATTCTCGTCGGTCGTCTCGAGACCGGAGTCCCGGATGGCCTGGATACCCGCTGCCATGCCGTAATGGATGAAGGGGTCCATCTTGCGCGCATCTTTCTGCGAGATATATTCAGTGATGTCGAAATCGACGATGGTGCCGCCGAAGCGCACGCTGAACTCGGAGATATCGAAATGCGTAATCGGACGGATGCCGCTCTTGCCCGCAAGAATGGCTTCCCAGGTCGTGCTGACATCGTTCCCCAGCGGTGTCACGAGTCCGAGACCGGTGACGACTACCCTGCGATTGGACATGCTGAATACACCTCAGGAATTGGTTAGTGCAGTTTCGTGGCTGGCAACTGATAAGCGAAAAGCCGCTGCTTCGGCAGAAACAGCGGCTTTGTGATGATCAGTCGTGGAGGATCAACCTGCGTTGGCGTTGATGTAGTCAATCGCCTGCTGAACAGTGGTGATGTTTTCAGCCTGATCATCGGGAATTTCAGTTTCGAATTCCTCTTCCAGAGCCATGACAAGCTCGACTGTGTCGAGTGAATCAGCGCCAAGATCGTCAACGAAGGAAGCTTCCAGGGTTACTTCTTCTTCTTTTACTCCAAGCTGATCGACAACGATCTTGCGTACGCGTTCTTCAATGCTCATTGGTTGTAGTCCTCTGTGGGGATAGAAACGAAATTGTTTTAGTTTAATGGCGACATTGTATTGGGATTTCCGCGTGCGTCAATGCGGGGTTTACCCTAATTCAAAATCACTGTTAACTCATATACATACCGCCGTTCACGTGCAGGGTTTCACCTGTCACATAAGCAGCACCCTCGGAAGCCAGGAATGCGACAACTGCAGCAATCTCCGCGGGCTGTCCGAGGCGCGCAAGCGGGATCGCGGACAACAGCGCCTGCCGCTGTTCTTCGGGCAATTCGCGCGTCATGTCCGTATCGATGAAACCCGGAGCGACAGAATTGACCGTAATGCCGCGACTGCCGACCTCCTGGGCCAGTGACTTTGTGAAGCCGAAGATGCCGGCCTTGGCGGCCGAGTAGTTTGTCTGGCCCGCGTTGCCCGAAGCGCCGACGACGGAAGCGATGTTGATGATTCGGCCGAATTTCGCTTTCATCATGCCGCGCAGGCATGCCTTGGAAACACGGTAGACCGAGGTCAGGTTGGTATCCATGATGGCCTGCCACTCCTCTTCCTTCATGCGCATCAACAGGTTGTCACGGGTTATGCCCGCATTGTTGACGAGTATCGTCGGCGTCCCGTACTTCTCGTTGATCGCCTTGACGACGGCATCAACCGAATCGGCATCGGTAACATCGAGCTTCATGCCCTCACCCTGAATGCCCTTCTCGCCAAAGTGCGCAGAGATGGCTTCGGCGCCACCCTCCGAGGTTGCAGTCCCGATCACGATACAGCCATCCTCACCCAGCGCATCGGCAATTGCCTGTCCGATTCCGCGACTTGCGCCCGTGACCAGTGCGATACGTTGTTCAGCCATTGAGAGTCTCCGTTAATTGAGCAAAACCCCGGGGGTCGAAAAGCGCGCTGGCATCCAGCTCCCGATCGATCCGCCGCATGAGACCGGTCAGCACCTTGCCGGGACCCGCCTCGACGATATGCATGACGCCATCCTGCTTCATTGCCTGGATCGTCTCAACCCATCGTACCGGCGAGTAAAGCTGCTCGACGAGCCGCTGGCGAATCATGTCCGGATCGGATTCGGCACTGACGGACACATTGTGCAGTACCGGGATGACCGGTGCGGACACTGCTGTTTCCTTCAGCTGTTCGGCAAGTTTCCCGGCGGCCGGCCGCATGAGATCGCAGTGGGAAGGAACACTGACCGGCAGTTCGACAGCGCGCCTGGCACCAGCTGCTTTGGCTGCCTCGACTGCGCGCGCAACGGCCTCCTTGTGGCCGGCGATGACAACCTGGCCGGGGGAATTGAAATTGACAGCCTGGACCACCTGGTCAGCAGCCGAAGCCGTACAGACATCGATCACGGTCTGGTCCTCCAGACCAAGGATGGCCGCCATGGCGCCAGTCCCCTCGGGCACGGCCTCCTGCATGAGGCGTCCGCGCTCGGCGACCAGCCTGACCCCGTCAGCAAATCCGATTGCGCCGGCGCTGACGAGTGCGCTGTATTCGCCAAGACTGTGGCCTGCCATGATCACGGGAGTTGCCGGGCCCTGCTGTTGCCAGACGCGCCAGACAGAGACGCCCGCAGCAAGCAGTGCCGGCTGGGTATTGTGCGTCTGGTTGAGAGCGGATTCCGGTCCTTCCGAGACCAGCTTCCAGAGATCGAAACCGAGCGCGTCGGAGGCCTCTTCGAAGGTTTCCGTGACCAGCGGATACATGTCAGCGAGTTCGCCAAGCATGCCGACAGACTGTGAGCCCTGCCCGGGAAAGACAAATGCGATTTTCTGTGCCATCTGATGCCCGTCTATTCTCTGTTTAGTACTTCAGCAGTACTGAACCCCACGTGAAGCCCCCGCCAAATGCCTCGAGCAGCAAGGTCTCGCCCCGCTGGATACGACCATCGCGTACCGCTGTATCGAGTGCCAGCGGCACCGAGGCAGCGGACGTGTTGCCGTGTTCGCCCACGGTGACGACGACGTGATCCATGTTCATCCCCAGTTTCCTGGCGGTCGCCTGGATGATACGAATGTTTGCCTGGTGAGGAACAAGCCAGTCGACATCGCTTTTCTGCATGCCGTTGGCATCGAGCGTCTCGTCCACGATACGCCCGAGCGTGTTGACCGCCATGCGGAAGACCTCGTTGCCGCGCATCTCGACGGCCAGGTCCTCGAGACCATTGCCGACGCCCCCCGGCACATGAAGCAGTTCTTCATAGGCGCCATCCGCATGCAGATGCGTCGAAAGAATGCCCGGCTCACCGGATGCCTCGAGGATGACGGCGCCCGCGCCGTCGCCGAAGAGTACACAGGTGGAGCGGTCATTCCAGTCGAGCAACCTGGAAATGGTTTCAGCACCGACCACGAGGGCACATTTCGCTGTGCCGTTCCGGATGAACTGATCGGCCACGCCCATCGCATAGACGAAGCCGGTGCAAACGGCCTGCACGTCAAACGCGGCACAACCGTGAATGGCCAGCCGGCGCTGCAGAAGGCAGGCCGTGGACGGAAAAATTTTGTCCGGCGTCGTCGTCGCGACCACGATGAGGTCGATATCCCCGGGCTCCTTGCCGGCTGCTTCCATGGCGTTCCTGGACGCGAATTCGGCAAGGTCGCTGGTCTTCTGCCCGTCTGCGACGATATGACGCTTCTTGATACCGGTACGTTCCTGTATCCACTGGTCCGACGTATCGACGATTTTCTCCAGGTCCCTGTTGGTGAGGACCTTCTCCGGGAGATAACTGCCTGTACCAGTGATGCGCGAATATGTCATGCCTGTTCTCTTGTTGCGAGTTGTGCTTCCACGCGCCTGGCAATACGGTGGGATATGTTGTTGTGAACGGCTTTCTTGGCGATACCGATGGCATTACCGAAAGCAAGCTGATCAGCGCCGCCATGACTCTTGATGACGACGCCATTGAGGCCGAGAAGACTGGCGCCGTTGTAGCGGCGCGGGTCGATTCTGCGGGCAAATGACTTGAGCACCGGCAGCGCAACGAGTCCCGCGAGCTTCGTCAGCAGGTTTTTCCTGAAACTCTCCTTCAGAAAATGGCGAATCATCTTCGCAACACCCTCGGAGCTTTTCAATGAAACGTTTCCAACGAAGCCGTCGGCCACCACCACATCGACACTGCCGTCAAAGATGTTGTCACCCTCGACATAGCCGACATAGTTCAGGTCACTGCGCTGCAGCAACTCATGCGCTTTCTTCACCTGCTCGTTGCCCTTGATCTCCTCCTCGCCGATATTGAGAAGACCGACACGCGGACGCTCGATGCCACTCAGTGCCGCAACCTGTTCTGCACCCATGACAGCGAACTGGAAAAGGTGTTCTTCGCTGGAATCGACATTGGCCCCGAGGTCGAGCACCCAGGTCCGGGTGACCGTATTGGGCAGCGCCGTGATGATTGCCGGACGATCGACATGCGGCAGCATTTTGAGGACGAAGCGGGCTGTCGCCATGAGCGCCCCGGTGTTACCGGCACTGACGCAGGCATCGGCCACGCCCTCCTTGACAAGATTGAGCGCCACCCGCATGGAAGAGTCTTTCTTGTGACGGAGGGCCTGTGAGGGCAGTTCGTCCATGCCAACGACCTGGCTGGCATGATGAACGCTGATACGCGGATGCTCCCCGCCGAGGCTCTCCCTGATCGCCGTCTCATCGCCAACCAGGATCAGCTCGACCTCTGGATCAGATGCCACGTATGCGCTGGCAGCCGGAACGACAACAGAGACTCCCTGATCACCCCCCATTGCATCCAGTGCAATGCGTACGGGCCTGTCCATTGGAACGGGTTGGTATCCTGATCAGCCCTTGTTGATGACCTTGCGGCCGCGGTAGAAACCGTCAGCAGTCACATGGTGACGCAGATGCGTTTCGCCCGAGGTCTGGTCGACGGACAGTGTCTCTTTGTTGAGTGCATCGTGTGAACGACGCATGCCGCGCTTCGACGGTGTTTTACGATTCTGTTGTACAGCCATGTTCCTCTCCTGCAGAGGGTAAATTCAATCAGTTTGTTTCAAGCGCTTCAGTGCCGCGAAAGGATTCTCGCGCGGCTCCTCGACGGAGATCTCATCGTCATCATATGCTGGCGCATCGCATTGCTCGTGCAATGCCACAACAGGCAACCCCAGCAGCAACTCATCCTCGACGAGTTCCAGCAGGCTGACATTGCCCTCCTCCGCCAGCAGCGGCTCGAGGGTCTCGTCGAGTTGCCCGGCCTCATCGTAACCCTGCACGACGACAAGACTGAACCTGCTGTCGACCTCCAGCGGCATCTCAGCGAGACAGCGCTGGCATGTCTGCCACAGGGTGGCCTCGACGTGCCCTTCGATCAATGGGCGCCGATACTGATCCCGAGAAAAGACAAACTGGTAGTCTGCAGTACCCTCGGAACGACTTAACAGAGGGCTGAGGCGGGGCAGATCGCCCAACCGCACAGAACCGGAAAATGTCTGTTTTTGCTCGGAAACCCGCCAGGGGTCGACGATTTCCGGACAGCGCGATGACATAAACGCGCAATTCTATTTGGGAAGCGGGCGGATGTCAAAAATTCGTGCCTATCTGGCTGAAATTGCGACAAAACCGATCACTGGTGCCATGGCGTGAAAATGTCGCGTCAGGGAGTGTTTCCAGCAGGGGCAGGTGCATCAAGAAGCGCACGGGATGCAAACGGCCTGCATCCCGTGGCGCGGCTCGTCCGGAATCAGCCTCCGACGACTGCCAGCAGAATACCGGCCGCGACTGCCGAACCGATGACGCCGGCCACATTCGGCCCCATGGCATGCATGAGCAGGAAGTTGTGCGGATTGGCCTTGAGACCGACCTTGTTCACAACACGCGCCGCCATTGGTACGGCCGACACGCCGGCGGCACCGATGAGCGGGTTGATCTTGCCGCCGCTGATCCTGTGCATCGCCTTGCCCATCAGCACGCCCGCGGCAGTACCGATAGCGAAAGCGAGGGCGCCGAGCGCAAGAATGCCAAGCGTCTCGACCGACAGGAACTTGTCGGCAGAAAGCCTGGAGCCGACCGACAGGCCGAGAAAGATGGTGACAATATTGATGATCTCGTTCTGGGCAGCATTGCTGAGGCGCTCGACGACACCGCTCTCGCGAAGCAGGTTGCCGAACATCAGCATGCCGATCAGCGGCGCCGCGGAAGGCAGGAACAGGATGGTGAGAATCAGCACCGAGAATGGAAAGAGAATCTTCTCCGCCTTGCTGACCGGGCGCAGCTGGCTCATCTGCACCTTGCGCTCTTTCTCTGTCGTCAGCAGCTTCATGATGGGCGGCTGGATAATCGGCACGAGCGCCATGTACGAGTAGGCCGCCACGGCGATGGCCCCGAGCAGGTCGGGTGACAGTTTCGAGGCAAGAAAGATGGCTGTCGGGCCATCGGCACCACCGATGATCGCGATGGCGGACGCATCGGCAAGCGTGAAATCGAATCCCGGCAGGAGATTGAGCGCAAGTGCACCGAGCAGCGTGGCGAAGATTCCGAACTGGGCAGCTGCACCGAGCAGCAGGGTGGAGGGTCGCGCAATGAGTGCACTGAAATCGGTCAGGGCGCCGACACCCATGAAAATCAGCAGGGGAGCAATGCCGCTCCCGATCGCAACACTGTAAAACTGGTAAAGCATGCCATTGGAATAACCCAGGTCTGTCGCAAGATGAGCCGCCGCCTGCTGCATGGCAGCCGGTGCATTTTTCAGTCCTGCAGAGAGCTGCTCGACAGGGACATCAAGCAGCCTGGCGAGTGCAATCCTGTGTGCGTCCGGACCATGGTGTATCAACTGCTCGATGGCACTCTCGGCAAGCCCGGCCACAGGGATATTGGCGAGCAATGCACCGAAACCGATTGGCAACAGCAGGAGTGGTTCGAATTTTCTGACAATGGCCAGGTAGATGAGCAAGCCGCCGACGGCCATCATCAGCAGCTCTCCCCAGGCATTGCCCAGGGCGAACTGGGCAAGCCCCATGGATTGCCAGAGCGCGTTGAACCCGTCCATCAGGCAAGGGTCACGAGCGTATCGCCGACGTGGACGGAATCACCTTCCCTGACATGGATCGAGGCAATCGTACCTGCACAGGAGGTTCTGACCTCGGTTTCCATTTTCATGGCCTCGAGAATGATGACGACATCCCCCTCGTTGACTGCCTGGCCCTCGACCACGTTGATCTTGAAAACGTTGCCGGCAAGTTGCGCATCGATGGTTGCGCCGCCTGAAGCAACGGGTGCGGGCGTTGCCGCGGGGGCAGCCGGTGTCACGTCGGTGATTTCGCCGCCCGGGGCGACAACGACGTTATAACTGACTCCATTGACACTCACCGTGTAGGCTTCCGGTCCTCCGGAGGGCGCCGGTGCTGCGGCCTTTGCAGCAGGTGCGACGTCCCCTGCCTCAGGGACCGGTTCGAATGCGTCGGGATTACCCCTGTTCTCGAGAAATTTCAGGCCGACCTGCTGGAACTGGGCATAGATGAGGACATCATCGTCAAGGTTGTCGGCCAGCCTGATCTTCCTTTCATCCGCGATTCCCTTGAGTTCCTGCCTGAGCTTCCCGAACTCGGGCTCGAGCAGATCGGCGGGACGGCAGGTGATTGGCTGCTTGCCCTCGAGCACACGCTCCTGCAGCTCCTTGTTGACAGGGGCAGGCGCCGCACCGTATTCACCCTTGAGGATACCGGCAGTCTCCTTGGCAATGCTCTTGTAGCGCTCGCCGGTCATCACATTTAGAACCGCCTGTGTACCGACAATCTGGCTGGTCGGGGTGACGAGCGGGATGAAGCCCAGGTCCTCGCGCACGCGCGGAATCTCCTTCAGGACCTCGTCGAGCTTGTCGGAAGCCCCCTGCTCACGCAGCTGGTTCTCCATGTTGGTCAGCATGCCGCCGGGAACCTGTGCCACGAGGATCCGGGAATCAACACCCTTGAGCGCGCCCTCGTACCTCGCATACTTCTTGCGCACTTCGCGAAAATAGCTCGCGATCTCCTCGAGCAGGTTCAGATCCAGGCCCGTGTCACGATCGGTGCCCTCGAGGATTGCAACGACCGATTCGGTTGCCGAGTGCCCATAGGTCATGGACATCGAGGAGATCGAGGCATCCACCATGTCGATGCCCGCCTCGGCGGCCTTGATGTTCGTTGCCGTGCTCATGCCTGTGGTGGCATGCGAGTGCATGCCGATCGGTATCTGCACGGCTTCCTTGAGCTTCGAGACCAGTTCGTAAGCCACGTAGGGCTTGAGCAGGCCGGCCATGTCCTTGATGCAGATCGAGTGACATCCGAGGTCCTCGAGCTTTCGTGCCATGTCGATGTAGCCGTCCACGGTATGCACGGGACTGACGGTATAGGAAAGGGTTCCCTGGGCATGTTTTCCAACCTTGAGCGTTGCCTTGATGGCAGTCTCGAGGTTGCGAACGTCATTCATCGCATCGAAGATACGGTAGACATCCATACCGTTCTCGGCCGAACGCTCGACAAAGCGCTCGACAACATCATCGGCATAGTGCCGGTAGCCGAGCAGGTTCTGGCCACGCAGCAACATCTGCATGCGCGTGTTGGGCATGGCAGCCTTGAGCAGGCGCAGACGCTCCCACGGGTCCTCCCCGAGAAAACGGATACAGGCATCAAAAGTCGCCCCGCCCCATGTCTCGAGTGACCAGTAGCCTACCTTGTCGAGTTTTTCAGCGATGGGCAGCATGTCCTCGATACGAACACGCGTGGCAAGGAGCGACTGCGAACCGTCGCGCAGCACAACGTCGGTGATTCCAAGTTTGTTTGCCATGATGAATGATCTATTTGTGATTCTGACGATAAGCCGCAATCGCAGCCGCTATCACAGGCACGACCGTATCAACTGCTTTGCCATGGCCTGTGGCAGGTGGCGTTGTACCGGACAACACCGGGGGTTCGCCGGAATCCAATATATTGGCGAGTGCACTCATACTCTTCATTGCAAATACCAATACAATGAGGAACAGAAAGACACTGCCCATACCCAGCCCGAGAAGTTTCAGGCCTTCCAGCATCAATTCGTTATTGGTCATAGGGAATCCCCCGAAAACTAGATGTAGCGGACCTCGACAATCTCGAATTCGCGCGTGCCACCGGGGGTCTCGACAACAGCCACGTCCCCCTCCTCCTTTCCGACCAGACCGCGGGCAATTGGTGAATTCACCGAAATCAGGCCCTTCTGGATGTCGGCCTCGTCCTCACCGACAATCTGGTAGGTAAACTCTTCATCAGTATTCATGTCGACCACGTCGACGGTCGCGCCAAAGATGACGCGGCCGCCTGCATCCATGGTCGTCACATCGATGATCTGCGCATGGGACAGTTTTGACTCAATGTCCTTGATGCGCCCCTCGATGAAGCTCTGCTGCTCACGCGCAGCATGGTACTCGGCATTCTCCTTGAGATCACCGTGAGCGCGCGCCTCCGCAATCGCCTGGATCACGGCCGGACGCTTGACCTTCTTGAGTTCCTCGAGCTCTGCCCGCAGTGTCTCTGCACCACGGACAGTCAGTGGTATCTTGTTCATTGACTGATATTCATCTACAGGTCAGGAAACCGACTGGTGGAGTTCACGCAAGGTGCTGACACCGGTCTCGCCACGCTTTTGCATGGCCATGCACAGGGCTTCGGCGCCCGAGATTGTTGTCGTGTAAGCGACTTTATTTTGCAGTGCAGCATAGCGGATTTCTGCTGAATCCTCAATGGCCTGCTTGCCCTCGGTCGTGTTGACGATAAAGTCGATCTCCTCGTTCTTGATCATGTCTACAACATGAGGACGCCCCTCTGCAACCTTGTTGACACCAGTGCAGGCAATGCCGGCTGCGTTAAGAACGCGCGTTGTTCCATGGGTGCCGAAGAGTTCGAAACCGAGTTCGGCGAGCGAACGCGCAACCCCGACAACACGACCGCGATCCAGTTCACGGACACTGAGCAACGCCTTGCCGCCTGTCGGCAGGTCCATGCCGGCGCCGATCACGGCCTTGGCGTAGGCCTCGCCAAATGTCTTGCCGCTGCCCATGACCTCGCCTGTCGATTTCATTTCGGGTCCGAGGACCGTGTCCACGCCCGGAAATTTCACGAACGGAAAGACCGCTTCCTTGACCGCAAAGTAGCGGGGCTTGCGCTCTTCCGTGGCGCCCTGCTCGACAAGCGAACGCCCGGCCATGCAGCGCGCCGCGACCTTCGCCAGCTGTACCCCCGTGGCTTTCGAGACAAAGGGCACCGTGCGCGACGCACGCGGGTTGACCTCGAGCAGGTAGATATCGTCGCCCTTGATGGCGAACTGGGTATTCATCAGGCCGACAACCTTGAGCTCCAGCGCCATCTTGCGGATCTGCTCACGCAGGCGGTGCTGGATCGCCTCCGAGAGGGTGTAAGCCGGCAAGGAACAGGCCGAATCGCCGGAGTGCACGCCGGCCTGCTCGATGTGTTCCATGATGCCGCCAATCAGCACATCCTTGCCGTCACAGATGGCATCGACATCGACCTCGATGGCGTCATCGAGGAAACGGTCGAGCAGCACAGGCGAATCGTTCGAGACCTGCACGGCCTCGCGCATGTAGCGGCGCAGGTCTTCCTCGTTGTAGACAATCTCCATGGCGCGGCCACCGAGCACGTAGGAGGGGCGCACCACGAGCGGATAACCGATCTCCTCCGCCAGCCCGACCGCCTGTCCGGCCTCTGTCGCGGTCCTGTTGGGTGGCTGCAGCAGGCCGAGCTTGTCGATCATTTTCTGGAAACGCTCGCGGTCCTCGGCAGCATCGATCGCATCGGGGCTCGTGCCAATGATCGGGGCGCCGGCCTCCTCGAGCGCCTCGGCGAGCTTCAGCGGCGTCTGGCCGCCATACTGCACGATGATCCCCTTCGGCTGTTCCTTGTGTATCACCTCGAGGACATCCTCGAGCGTCAGGGGCTCGAAATAGAGCCGGTCGGACGTGTCATAGTCGGTCGAGACAGTTTCGGGATTGCAGTTGACCATGATGGTCTCGTAGCCGTCCTCGCGCATCGCAAAGGCCGCATGAACACAACAGTAGTCGAACTCGATGCCCTGCCCGATGCGGTTGGGGCCACCCCCGAGCACCATGATCTTCTCCCTGTCGGACACATCGGCCTCGCACTCCTCCTCGTAGGTGGAGTACATGTAGGCGGTACTCGAGGCGAACTCTGCCGCACAGGTATCGACGCGCTTGTAAACGGGACGCACGTCGAGGTCATAACGCCTCTTGCGGACTTCCGATTCGGCAGTGCCCATCACTGCGGCCATGCGCTCGTC
>JASFFK010000034.1:0-12360 GCA_050124335.1 Chromatiales bacterium
TGTTCGAACTCTTTCGCGCGCCGCTCATGCGCGTGAGTTTCGAGAAAAAGGCGACCTGGCGCATTTCCGGCATCCGCGCCCTCGGGATCCAGGATATCGATAACGAAAAGGAAGAGGCATTCCGCGAGGCACTCGCAAGCTATCTCAGCAAGCGGTGGCGGGCGCCGAAACAGAAACGTCTCGGCAAATACGACCTTGCCATCCTGCACAATCCGGACGAAGGGATGCCGCCGTCGAACCGCAAGGCGCTCGATAAATTTCTGCGTGCCGCGCACCGCCACGGCCTGGATGCCGAACTCATCACGCCACGCGATTTTGGCCGCCTTGCCGAATACGATGCGCTCTTCATCCGCGAGACAACAGCCATCGATCATCATACCTATCGCTTTTCACGCAAGGCGGCAAGCGAGGGACTCGTCGTGATCGATGACCCGGACTCGATCCTGCGCTGCACGAACAAGATTTATCTCGCTGAACTGCTCAAGGCAAACCGCATTGCGACGCCGGACACGGTGATCGTGCGCAGCGGCGGGCTTGACGAACTCGAGGAGCGTCTCGGCTACCCGATGGTACTCAAGGTACCCGACGGATCCTTCTCTCTTGGTGTCTACAAGGTCGAGAACCGCCAACAACTCGACCAGGTGTCGCGGCGCCTCTTCAGGGACTCTGAGCTGTTGCTTGGCCAGGCTTATACCTACACGGAATTCGACTGGCGGGTGGGCATCATCAACGGCGAGGCGCTCTACGTCTGCCAGTACTTCATGACCAAGGGACACTGGCAGATCTACGATCACGGGAGTGGCGGCGAGATCGAAGGTGACCACCGCACGCTGGCGGTCGCGGATGCACCGGCGAATGTCGTCGAGATGGCGCTGCGGGCAGCCAGCCTGATCGGAAACGGCCTCTATGGCGTTGACCTGAAGGAAACCGCCGATGGCATACTTGTCATCGAGGTCAATGACAACCCGAGCATCGAGCACGGTGTCGAGGACCAGGTGATCGGCGATGCACTCTATGACAGGATCATCAGGGAATTCCTTGTCCGGATCGAGAGCGGCAAACACCAGGCCGCGAAAAAGTAGCACTGTTTCACCGGGCGGGCTTGATCCCCTCGAGCCAGATAGCGCAGACTGCAGAGACATCTCTTCGGGAGCCTGCGCATGCAATTCATCAATGGTATAACAATCCTGCTGATCTACCAGCTTGCGGGAGAGATCAGCGTGCGACTGCTCGGCATACCAGTCCCGGGCCCCGTCCTCGGCATGCTCATGCTCTTCATCACACTGCTGTTGCGGGGCAAGGCAGGCGAATCACTGGACACGGCCTCGACCGGATTGCTGAGCCACCTTTCGCTGCTGTTCGTTCCGGCCGGTGTCGGCATGATGGTGCACTTCGAGCACATCGCGAGCGAATGGCTGGCGATTACCGTCGCGCTACTGCTCAGCACACTGGTGACGATGGCGGCTACAGCCGGCATCATGCTCGGTGTATCGCGACTGCTGGCACGGGAGCAAAACGCGGATGGATAACGCCGATCTCTCGACGATCTGGGTCTACCTGTCAGAGTCTCCGCTCGCCGGTCTGACCATTACCATGATCGCCTACAGCCTCGCCTACCGGCTATATATCCATGCCAACTCCCATCCGCTGCTGAACCCTGTCGTGACATCCGTCGGCATGCTGATTCTTTTTCTGCTCTTCACGGATACTCCCTATGATGCCTACTTCGAGGGTGGCCAGTTCGTGCACTTCCTGCTTGGCCCGGCCACCGTGGCACTCGCGGTACCCCTCTACCAGCAGCTCTCGAAACTCCGCCGGCTGTGGCTTCCGGTCACCATCGCGATGCTCTCCGGCGTCGCTATCGGCGGGCTGAGCTCGGTCGGCCTCGCAGCCATGCTTGGCGCCTCGCCGGTCACCCAGATGTCGCTGGCACCTAAATCTGTCACGGCCCCGGTCGCCATGGGCATCTCTGAACAGATCGGCGGCCTGCCATCGCTGACAGCCGTGCTCGTGGTGCTGACAGGCATCCTTGGCGCAGTTCTCGGAACGCGGCTCTTCGACCTGCTGCGCATCCGTGATGACAGTGTCAGGGGGATCGCCATGGGTGTGACAGCCCATGGCATCGGAACCGCGCGAGCCTTCCAGGTCAGCAAGGAGATGGGAGCCTTCTCGGGACTGGCGATGGCACTGTCGGCCTTTCTGACAGCAGTGATCCTGCCCTGGCTCCTCGGGCTGACCGGGTTTCTCGCGGAGTGAGCACGGGCCAGGGGATGCGCTCGCCCTTCTTCCCGGCATGCCTATAACCCCTTGATTCATGGCTTGATACTGCGGAGTCTCGCGGGCAGACTCGGGGGCACACTGTCGCGGAATCATGCAATGAAAAACGGCCTGCGTGCATTCTCCCTGCTGCTCCTGCTGGTCACGCCTCTCCTGCGGGCCGGGCACGACGGCGCACTCCGTTCCCATCCGTCTCCCTACCTGCAAAGCCATGCCGACGATGCCGTTCACTGGCGCGTCAACGACAGGAATACCATCGAAGAGGCGCGTGAAGAGGGGAAGCTGATCTTTCTCTCGAGCGGCTACCAGAGCTGCTACTGGTGCTATCGCATGAAGCAGGACACCTTCACTGACGAGGATGCCGCTACACTGATCAATGGCAACTTCCTGCCAATTCTCATCGACCGCGAACTCGAACCGGGCCTGGATGCACAAATGCAGCTGATCCTGGCGGAGCAGCGTGGCGTCGGCGGCTGGCCTGCCAATGTCATCCTGACCCCTGATGGCTATCCTGTTGCAAGCTTCAGTTATGCCGATCCTGACAGCCTGATACCCGGGTTGTCGGGACTTCTCGGACGCCGGGATCGCGAACCGGAAACGCTCGTCAAGGAGGGCAAGGCCGTGCTGGCAAGGCTCGAGCAGGAAAAAGAGGCATCCGAGAGGCTTCTGAATGACACCAGTCTCGCGGACCTGCTGCAACGCTTCCTGCAACAGGCCAATGCCGCCGCAGACATGGCCAATGGCGGTTTCGGCGACAGCGAGAAATATCCCCACCTGCCGCAACTCCGGGCGCTGCTTGCACTGACCGCCGTCGTGCCGGACGCATCCCTGACCGGTTTTATCAAGACAACGCTCGATGCCATGCTGGAGAATGGTCTGAGAGACCAGCTGGGTGGCGGTTTTTTCCGCTATACCACTGACAGGCAGTGGCGCACGCCACACTACGAGCAGATGCTCCATACGCAGGCACTCGCCATTCCGGTCCTGATGCGCGCAGGGCAACAGCTTGGCAAGGAGAGCTACACGGATGCAGCCAGCGCGACCCTGCGCAGCATGCTGCAATCCTTTCGCCGCGACGACGGTCTCTTTCGCTCGTCGCTCTCCGCCGTAGGCCGCAATGGCAAGGATGGCGGCCACTATCTCTGGCCACAGGCCGAGCTGGAGAGCCTACTCGGGCCTGCATGGCAGGAGCAAATCGACATCCTCGTCGAGACAGCGGACGGCATCCTTCCGGGCCTGGCGCCCGGGGTCCCGGAGAAGCTGCGGCTGAAGCTGCTGAACATTCGGGAGCAGCAACCGCCGCCAGTGGATGACAAGGCGTTGCCGGGCCTCAATGGCCTGGTGCTCTCTGCACTGGCCTCTGCCATATCGCAACCCGGGGCAAGGGAAGCAGGCCGCGAACTTGCTCGGGCTTTGAACAGCTTTGCAGAGAGCGAAACCCCTCCCCGTCTTCTCGACCGCAGTGATGCCGGACCGGCCGGGCTCGACGATCTGGTCTACGCTGCACGCGGACTGCTTGACTGGTCACTGGCGAGCGGCGATGCGCGTTCCGCATCCAGCGCAGGCACGCTGCTGCAGATGGCATATTCCCGCTACTACGACCTGACACATTGGCTCGAGGGTGATCTCGCCCCCCTGCCGGGCAGCAGCCGCGCGCTGCTGATTCAGGACACCCAGCTGCCCTCTCCGGCCGCGCTATGGATTGACACGGCGTGGCGGCTCGCGGAGAGTTCGAAAGAGATGAGAATCGGGCGCCTGGCAGACACCATCAGCCTGGTCTGGCCACAGGCGCTCCATGACAACACCTTTTTCCATGCCACCTGGCTGGCCGCCATGATCGAGCGCCGCGTGCGCCTCTCCGCCGCGACCAGCCCTGAAGGAGGACCAGGTCGATAATGTACAATGATCGCTACACGCCCCTTTACGGCTGGCTCCTGCTGTTCGGGCTCCTGCTGTTTGGCGCTTTCCTGCTATGGCATTACGACCTGTTGCAACAGCTGCAGGAACAGGACCAGACAAGGCTCTCGATTATCATCCTGGTGTTCTTCGTTCTCACGACTCTCTATCTTGGCTGGTGCGCATTGCGCCTGTCGCAAGAGAACAGCCTCGCGGAACAGGCAGAGTCAGATGCCGGAGGCTGGGCCGCTGACCACTGGCACCTCGTCAGACAGCTTCAGGAGAGCGGCAGCGATCTCGCGCAGGAACCGCTGCTGGCGCGCCTGGTCGAACAGGTTCACTCAGGTCATGGCTCGGGCTGGTTCATCTCGGACCTGCTTTTGCGACTCGGCCTTATCGGGACAGTGATCGGCTTCGTCATGATGCTCGGCTCCGTCTACAGCCTCGAAGGCGAAGGCGCCTATGCACTGAAAGAGTTGCTTGGTGAAATGGGCGGTGGCATGCAGGTGGCGCTCTACACCACTCTGACGGGGCTGGGCTCGGCAATCCTTCTCAGTATCCAGTGTCACTGGCTCGACCGATGTGCCGACCGGCTCGTGAGCCGCATCATCGAACTCTCTGCGACACGACAGAGCAAGTCCGGAAAGAATGGCTAGCCTCTACAGCCGTCACAGGAGCGACAAGGGGCGTGCAGATCCCTTTATCGATCTGCTTTTCAACACGCTGCTTGGCTTTACCTTCCTCTTCCTGGTCAGCCTGCTCTTCATCAATCCCAAGGCGAAACGCGGCAGCGTTGACATGGTGGCCGAGTACATCATCACGGCAACCTGGCCCAAGAATCTGGCTGACGACATCGACCTCTGGGTGCATGCTCCCACGGGACATACGGCTTCCTACCTGCAAAAAGAGGCCGGCTGGCTGCATCTCGACCGTGACGATCGCGGTGAACTCAACGACACGATCACCGTCGATGGCGAAGAGGTGCTCTACCCGATCAACCAGGAGATCATCACAGTAAGGTACCGCCAGGCGGGCGAATACATCGTCAACCTCTATTACTACGACAAGGCCGGCAGTGATCCCGTGCCGGTCGAGGTCAAGGTCGACAGGGTCAACCCGACGCTGAAGACTGTTTTCGCACAGACATTCGAACTCAATGCCCAGGACCAGGAGCTCACCGCATTGCGTTTCTCCATCGACCGGGAAGGCAATGTCTTTGGTATCAACAGGCTGCCATTGCGACTGACTCCCTACAAGCTGGACCAGATGCCGTCATGGGTGGAGTGACGCTGACCCTTGCCTATATCCTTCCGCTGCTGCTGATTGTCTGGCTGTGGCTCGGAAGCGATGCAGCGACACGTATCAAGCTTCTCATGACGCTGCTATTGCCGCTTTTCTATCTGTTGCACTGGATCGGCATCGAGCAGACGCGCGGATGGCCTGCCAGTGCTCCGCCGCCTGACCGCTTCGAAATGATCGCTGCAGATGTTATCGAGCCCGGCCGCCATGGCTACAGGGATGGCGTGGTCCACCTGCTGATCCGCCACGGGGACTCTGCGCAGCCACGCTTGCATGCAGTGCCGTACAGTCGCGAGCTTCATACCCTGCTGTTCGAGACCAGGGAACGTATTGCAAACGGCCGGCCGCAAATCGGCATTCTGCGTGACAGCGGACAGGCCGGGAACGGCGCACCTGTGGGGAACGGTCGCACCATCGAGTTCGTCGATGCCGGCACTCGCCGCCTGCTACCGCCGAAACTCTAGGGTCACACCGGGACACCCATAGTGCACCGCACAATCACCGGGCATTGATTTCCTTCCATTTTTTCTTGTTGTACCCTCGATCGCACTCGTTATACTGCGCCCTCTGTTGAGGGCTACCGGTTCACCACTATGACAACATCATTCATCCCGCCGAAACGTATTCTCATGGGCCCTGGCCCGTCCGACGTGAATCCGCTGATCCTCGAGGCCATGGCCCGTCCGACGATCGGACATCTCGATCCACATTTCATCCAGATGATGGAAGAGCTCAAGGAGTTGCTGCAATACGCTTTTCAGACCAGCAACAGGCTGACCATGCCTGTTTCTGCACCCGGATCGGCCGGTATGGAGACCTGCTTCGCAAATCTCGTCGAACCGGAGGACGAAGTCATCGTCTGCCAGAACGGCGTCTTTGGCGGCCGCATGAAAGAGAATGTCATCCGTTGTGGCGGCACGCCGATCATGGTTGAGACCGAATGGGGTCGCGCAGTCGACATCGATGCTGTCGAGGAGGCACTCAAGGCCAACCCTAATGCAAAAATCGTTGCGTTCGTCCACGCAGAGACCTCGACAGGCGCCCAGTCAGACGCGCAGGCACTCACAGCACTCGCGCACGACCATGACTGCCTCGTGATTGTCGACGCCGTCACCTCGCTCGGCGGATCGCCGTTACTCGTGGATGAGTGGGGCATTGATGCCATCTATTCCGGAAGCCAGAAATGCCTCTCCTGCACACCGGGCCTCTCTCCCGTGAGCTTCAACGAGCGCGCCCTGGAGAAGGTGCGCAGCCGCCCGACCCCCGTGCAGAGCTGGTTCCTCGATCTCAATCTCGTGATGGCCTACTGGAACAGCGAGGGCGGTGCCCGCAGTTACCATCACACGGCACCGGTCAACTCACTCTATGCCCTGCACGAGGCGCTGCTTCTGCTCAAGCAGGAGGGGCTCGAAAATGCCTGGAAACGCCATATGGACAACCACATGATCCTGCGTGCCGGGCTGGAAACCATGGGCATCGACTTCATCGTGCCAGAGGCGGAGCGTCTGCCCCAGCTCAATGCCATCTCGATTCCCGAAGGGATTGAAGATGTGGCTGTCCGTACCCATCTTCTGAATGAATACAATCTTGAGATCGGTGCAGGGCTTGGACCACTGGCCGGCAAGATCTGGCGGATCGGCCAGATGGGCTATGCCAGCAACCCGGAAAACATCCTCTTCTGCATCGACGCACTCGGAAATGTCCTGAATGAATTCGGTTACAACACCTCCGTCGACAAGGCGCTCGAAGCGGCCAGGGCTGTCCAGGCAGCACTCTGAACCATGACGCTTCCGCTGATCGTCGATCCGGAAGCCTTCGTCCAGCGACTCGATGACGACCAGCTGGTCATTGTCGATGTCGGCAAGCTGGCACTCTATCAGCAGGCACATATTCCTGGAGCGCGTTTCCTCGACTACGGACACCTGGTTGCAAACAGCGGCAGGACGCATGGATTGTTGCCTGACAGGGGTCATCTCGAAGCTCTCTTCTCCTCGCTGGGCATTGCCCGGGAGACCCATGTTGTCGCCTGTGATGACGAGGGTGGCGGCAAGGCGGCACGCCTGGTGTGGACCCTGCACTGCGCCGGACATGACAAGGCATCCCTGCTCAACGGGGGTTTGCATACCTGGCTCAACGAGGGGTTCCCCCATACACCAGAGACGGGGACGATCGAACCCGCAAGGTTCGAATATCACGAAAATCCTGCCCCCGTCATCAGCGGAGATGAAATCCTCGAACGCATCGACGATAGCCGACTCCAGTTGCTGGATGCACGCAGTCTTGCCGAATACAATGGTGAACAGCGATTCTCGATGCGTGCCGGACATATCCCCGGCGCCATCCACTATGAATGGACCCGGGCACTCGACATGCAGCGAAATCTGCGACTTCGCGACCAGCAGACCCTGCAGCATGAACTTTCCGGCCTTGGATTCGACCGGGAGAAGGAAATCGCCTGCTATTGCCAGACGCACCACAGGTCATCCCTCTCCTGGGTGGTCCTGAAACATCTCGGCTTTACGCATGTCAAAGGCTACCCGGGCTCCTGGTCCGACTGGGGAAATCGCACCAACTATCCGGCAGAAACCGTTTGAGGCAATCATGAAACGTATTCCGATCGTCATTCTCGCAATCCTTGCACTCGTCGGGGGCTACTATGCCGGCAATATGTTCAAGCAGGAGGCGCCGACGCCTGTCCTCGCGTCCGTGCTCCAGCCTCCGAAAGAGATCCGCCCGTTCGAACTGACCGGCGGAGACGGTGAAAAATTCACGCTCGACAACCTCAGGGGACATTGGACACTGGTCTACTTCGGCTACACCTACTGCCCTGACATTTGCCCTACGACACTGTCGGACATCGCGCGTGTCTATAACAGGCTTGCAGATCGACCGGAAATCACCGGCGACCTGAAAACCCTGCTGATCTCGGTCGATCCCGCAAGGGACACTCCCAAACGGCTGCAGGAGTATGTCACCTTCTTCCGGGATGACTACATCGCAGCGACCGGCGACAAGGAGGCAATCGATCAGGTTGCGAAGGATTTTGCAGCCTTCTACAAGATCCATGAACCCGACGAAAACGGCAACTACCCGGTCGATCACAGTTCGATCGTGAGCCTCGTCAACCCGGATGGCAAAATCGAGGCCATCTTCATCAGCGTGGCCGAGGCGCCACAGGTTGCGAGTGATCTCGCCGGCATCATCGGTTCATGAACAATCCTGCGGAAACGCCGGACGTGACGCCCCTGCAGAAACTCTGGGCAGCGGTGATGGAAATCCTTCCCCATCACTTGCTCTCGAGCCTGATGTACCGTGTAGCACGTGTCGAGGTCCCATTCATCAAGAACACCATCATCAGCCAGGTCGTGAAACATTTTGATGTCGACATGAGCGAGGCCGTGATCAAGGACCCTCTGGCCTACAGGAGTTTCAACAACTTCTTTACTCGCAAGCTCGAAACCGACGCGCGCCCGATTGCCGCCGGCGAAAATGACATCGCCTCACCCGTGGATGGCGAAGTGAGCCAGAGCGGTGCCATCGACGAGGGCACACTCATCCAGGCAAAGGGACGCACCTACAGCCTCGAGGCCCTGCTCGGCGGAGACGCCAGGATGACATCCGCATTCGAGAATGGTCACTTCTCAACCATCTACCTGTCGCCTCGCGACTACCATCGCATCCACATGCCTGTCGATGGTCACCTGACCCGGATGACCCATGTGCCGGGGCGGCTCTTCAGCGTCAGCCAGTCGACAACCAGTGCGGTGCACAACCTCTTTGCACGCAATGAACGTGTCATCTGCCAGTTCGAAACAGACAATGGCCCGATGATCATGATTCTTGTTGGCGCCATCTTTGTCGGCAGCATGGAAACCGTCTGGAGCGGGCTCGTCACGCCGGCCGGACAGCGTGTCAGCAGCTGGGACTATGGTCAGCAAGCCGCGGAGCAGGTCTTCCTGCGCAAGGGAGAAGAGATGGGTCGCTTCAACATGGGCTCGACGGTCATCCTGCTCTTTCCGGAAGGTCGGGCTGCATGGGATCCGGACCATGTCGCCGGCCAGCATGTCCGCATGGGGCAGAGGATCGGCGGGAAACTGCTATCGGCCTGAGAGCGGCTTTCTGAAAATTCCTTTTCTTGTTGTCATTGCGTGACGGGCTTTTTCAGTGTCGCTATGCGACGATCTTACTCTTGATGCGGGCGACGAGTGAGCCGCTTTGAAGATGAAGACATTTTTTTCACTGATAGTGCTGCAGGAGCCCACACCGTGGGCGAATGATTGCTTGGTGGGCTGCTGAAAACTCTTCGCCCGCAGTGCGGGCTTACAGGAGAAAGGGGTCAGGCAGCAGAAACGATCATCGCCATGCGTACGAGTTCGGCAAGCGATCCTGCCTCCATCTTTTCCATGACATGCGCACGGTGCGCTTCAACCGTCTTGGCGCTGACGTTAAGCTCGGCTGCGATCTCCTTGTTGGATTTGCCGTTCGTGACCATCTCCATGACCTGGCTCTCGCGCTTCGTGAGCTGACTCATGCGGGCAAGAATCTCGGCCCGTGAAGCACGCTCCTCGCGCTTCTCCGCATCCTCTGTCAGTGCCTTTTCGATGGCTGCAAGCAGGAGTTCGTCATCGAACGGTTTCTCGATGAAATCCAGTGCACCTGCCTTCATCGCCTTGACGGCCATGCCGACATCACCATGTCCTGTCAGAATGATGACCGGCAGCCTGATGTCGTGGCTCTCGAGCTGTGACTGTAACTCCAGACCGCTCATGCCCGGCATGCGCACATCGAGCAACAGGCAGCCGGAACGGCCCGGATAGTGATTGTCGAGAAAGGCCCGGGCTGATTCATAGGTCTCGACCGTGCGACCGACCGACTCGATCAGCCATCGCAGTGAGTTGCGCATTGCCTCATCGTCATCAACGATAAAGACCACGCCCTTGTTGCTTGTATCACCTGAATTCATGATGCCGGTTTCTGCTGGTTTTTGATCTCTTTGGGAAGCCATATTGTAAAGGCTGCACCACCCAGTTTGCTCGCCGAATAGGTAATGCGCCCATCATGATCGGCCACGATGGTCTCGCTGATGGACAGCCCCATGCCCATGCCGGTCTGCTTGGTGCTGAAAAAGGGCTCGAAGAGCCGGATGACAGTCTCTTCGGGCACGCCCGGCCCGTTATCCTCGACAGTCAGGGTCAGCATCTCGCCATCTTCCGCGGTACTGATACGAATGATAGCAGGCTTGACGGATGCATCGCCCAGGGCATCGACTGCATTCCTGACCAGATTGAGTACCACCTGCTCCATCTGCACGAGGTCGACGCGAACCTCGGGGATGCGCCGATCGAGATCGAGTTGCACGTCGACACCGGACTTGCGAATCTCGAAATCCATGAACGAAAGGACTTCGTGCACCATGTTGTTGAGGTTGACGTTGCTTCTGTCGGGCATGTGGCGCTCGACCATTTCACGCAAACGCTTCAGGATGCGGGCCGCCCTGCTCGCCTGCGCCCTGATCTGGTCCAGGGGCTCGCCAAGTTCCTCGGCACTGGCGCCATGCAGGAAACGGCGCTTGGCGCCGTTGGCATAATTGATGATGGCCGCCAGTGGCTGGTTCAGTTCATGTGCCATGCCTGTGGCCATTTCACCCATGCTGCTGAGGCGGCAGACATGCACGAGTTCCGTCTGGTGACGGCGCGCTTCCGCCTCTGCGGCGCGCGTCTCGGTGATATCCCTCGCATAGAGGTTGACATAATCAAGTTCAGGAACCGGCGCCAGCATGATCGAGAAGATCTTGCTGTCGATGTCGAGTTCGACCTCGCAGTGCTCACCGCTCTCCAGCACCTGCTCAATACGGTGCGCCCAGTTGAGTGGTATCACCTGCATGTGCGCAATACCCAGATAGTCAAGCAACGGATTACTCGCTTCATTTGCATAGGTCAGCACGCCGGCACGGTTCACTCGCAGGATCGGCATCGGGCTCTCTGCCGGGAAGGCGGCAAGAGACCGGATTTCGTACTCCTGACGGCGTCGCTCCGAGATATCGTGGAGATAAACCGTATAGAGATTCTTGCCTTCTATCGTGATCGGAACAATGGCTACCTCGACCGGGAAATGCCCCGTTTCGCTGTTTATAGCCATCATTTCAGAGCGCGCATCACTGACCTCGGCGGATTCCACAGAACAGTTGGCAAGAACAGCCTCGAAGAGGTCCCTGGATTCTGATGCGAAAAGAAATTCGCCAACATTTTTTCCAACTGCCTGCTGTTCGCTGTAGCCGAAAGTGCGTTCGGCGGTCGGGTTGAAGTGCAGGATTCGGCCTTCCCCGTCGACGGTGACGATTGAATCCAGTGACGCTGCCATGATCGCATCCGTGACGGCTTCTCTCTCCTGGATCTCGGTTTCGTGCCGCGCCCGGGTTTCATCACGCGCCTCCTTGACCAGGCTGATGAACTGTTTCATCCAGTCCTCGAGGATCAGCAACTGGTTACCGCTCTGAGTGACAGGCTGGCTGATACCCAGCGCACGCTGGCTGAATTTGGAAAGTCGGCGCAAGGCCTTGCTGAGCCGGTTGGAAACGAACATGAAAAGCAGCGAGAAGAAGGCGATGAAACTCAATGCCATGATGGAGCGCTGACGCTGGTCGAGTCGCACGATCTGGATGCTGATGCGATCGACGGTCGCCCTCGGAATAAAGGTCGCAAACAGCATGGTGATACCGGTTTCGATATTCTTCTCGATGATTTGGGAGGTCACCGCAAAGCGCTTCTCGAGACTGTCAGGAATCTTTCCCGGGGGAATTGTCTTGCGGCTGCTGCTGGCAAGCACTGATTGTCCTTCTGCATCGAGCAATGCCGTGAAAAGACTCTCACTTCCCAGGCCGGGCTGTGC
>JASFFK010000035.1:0-12355 GCA_050124335.1 Chromatiales bacterium
CGCCCGGGTCTACTGCGCGAAGTCGAGAAAAGGTTTCGTCGACAGGTAGAGAATCAGCGCGATGATGAGCAGGTAGAAGATGAATTCGAGAGGCCGTTCCCGGAACGCGTCACTCAGCCGCCGGTGCTTTCCCTGCTGTTTGAGTTCCTCGTACTCCCGGCGAATGCGCACCGCGCGTTCTTCCTGGTACTGCTCGATCAGCCCCTTCGCCTCTTCCGCCCGGTGCTCGTTTTCGTCGTTAAGCCACAGGGCCGGCATTGAGATGCCCCAGTTGCCGCCCGGTGTTTCGTAGAACTCGATTCCATGCTCCCGGAGCAGCAGGCGGATCTCCTCGGCTTCGTCATCCGGAACGTTTCTGAGTCTGAAGATCTGTTTTGACATGGTCAGTCGGTATGCGCTTTACGGGTATGGCTCGTGGAGTCAGGGTCCTGTCTTTGAGTCGACAGCCCGTGGGACGGACAGCATCAGCAGAAAGCCGATCACGAACATGACGATGATTGTACTCATGCCGATACGCTGACTCCCGGTTGCAAATGTGATCCAGCCGACGAGCAGCGGACCCACGAAGGATGTCGCCTTGCCTGAAAAGGCATAGAGCCCGAACATCTCGTTCACCATTGCCGGCGGGGCGACCCGGGCCATGTAGGAGCGGCTGGCCGCCTGGACCGGACCGACGAAAATGCCGAGGACCAGTCCTGCAATCCAGAAAAGCAACTCTGAATGGGCCAGCAGCAGGGTCGAGCCGGAGAAGATCAGGCCCGCCAGCGAGTAGAGGATCGTACGCTGGCTGCCGACATGGTCATCCAGCCAGGAGAAGACGAATGAGCCAAGTCCTGCAGTGATGTTGAGTGCGATGCCGAAAAAAAGGATATCGGACTCGTCGAAATCGAAGCTGCCTGCCGCATAGACACCACCAAACGCGAACAGTGTCGCCAGACCATCCACATAAAAAATCCGCGCGACCAGGAAGCGGACGATGTGAACATACTCGCGGATGTTCCGAACAGTATCGCGCAGCTGCAGGAGTCCGTCGCGGATGCCGGCGCCGAGCGGCTTGCCGGTTTTTGGCGTGTCCGGTGTGAAGAGGAAGAAAGGCAATGCAAAGAGGGCATACCAGACGGCAACAAAGACGAAGCTTGCGCGCAGGTGCTCAGCGGAGTCGGTGTCGAACATTCCGATCCGCGTCTCCTCGTTGACGAACAGGAACATCACGGCAATCAGGCAGACCAGCCCCCCGGCATAGCCGAGTCCCCAGCCCCAGCCCGACCAGCGTCCGAGACGTTTTTCATCAACAAGACCGGGAAGCATGGCGTTATAGAAGATGATGGCCAGCTCCAGGCCAAGCGTTCCAATACCGGCCAGCAAGGCCGCTTGCCACAGGAGTTTTTCATCCGGGTAAATGAACCAGAGCAGGGCGGTGCTCAGGATGCATAGCAGGGAAAAAGCCAGTATCCAGGGCTTGCGCCTGCCGGTCTGGTCGGAGGCAGCACCCAGGATCGGGCCGAGGATCGCGATGAGTAATCCACCACCACCGATGACAGTCCCCCATACCTGCGAACCGGTAATCTCATCGGGTGCAACGGCGCGCGTGAAATAGGCCGAGAAGACGAAGGTCAAAATGACTGTCGGGAAAGCACTGTTGGCCCAGTCGTAGAGGGCCCAGGAGAAAAGGCCGCGAGTCGAGGTTGTTTTCACTGGGTTACTGTCGCCATGGTTACGCGCTCAGTTTGAGTTTCAGGCGAAAAAGTGTGCCTGATGATTATCTGTCACTTCCGGCATTTTTGATACAGCTGTCCAGTATCCCGTCCGGAATCTCCGCATTGCCTGTTCCGGTGTTTTTCGGCGTCATGGAGTCATCCCTGAGTGCATTCAGGCGTGCTGCAGAGTAGTCCGCTGCCTGTTGCATCTGGTCTTCGAGAGCCTGTTTGACGCAATCCTTGTCAAGGATCTTCATGCTTTCCCTGGTGTAGCGTGCCTGCTCTTCAGACTGCTCCGTGCATCCGGAGAGCGATAAAATGGCCAGTAATGACGCGAAAAGCCGTTGTTTCATGCAATCTGTTCAAATAAAAAAATTATCGCACAGCCAGTGAGTTCCCGGCTGGGTAATTGCGGATGCCATGCAGTCTGATGATTTCAGCTGTACAGTGGCTAGCTCCAGGAGAGCGCAAGGCTGTTACCGCCACCCCAGTCCACGGATGTACCAAACCCGGCGCCCTCCCTGCTCAATATCTCCTGTAGCAGGCGTGTATCCTTTTTGTCGGCCATCTGCAGCCGGAATTTCCTGATCTGCATGGCATGCATTTCAAGGCCGCGAAGGCATCCGTCTTCCGGGTTCAGTAGCGGAAAATACATCAGGCTCAGGTCACCCCTGTACTTGCGGTACTCGCTGATGCCTTCATAGTCGTTCAGCAGGTCTCCGCAGCCATAGAGAACCAGCTTCTCCCGGTATACCTCGATGCCAATCGGGTGGTGCGACGAGTGGCCGTGAACGACATCGACCAGTCCGGAGTCGATGAGTGCATGTGCGAACGTCCGGCGTTCCCGGGAAATGCGATAGCCCCAGTTACCGCCCCAGTGGATCGAAGTCACCACGATATCGCCGGGACGTCTGTGGCGGGCTATCTGTGTGCCAATGGTATCGACCGCCTTCGCGGGTGACTCCGTCACAAGGTTGACGCCAGGCCTGTCTGCCTGCGCCATCCAGCTGTGCGGAACGCCACTGTCGGGGAAGGCGAGCGCAAAGACCAGCACGCGACTGCCGGCCGGCAGGGGAACGATGGCCGGGGCTGAGGCATCAGCATTGTTCAAGCCGGCACCGGCATGGCGTATGCCGGCATGGTCCAGCGTTTTCAGGGTCTCGTCGAGTCCGTCATAACCCCAGTCCAGGACATGGTTGTTGGCCAGAACGCAACAGTCGATCCCGGCAGTCAATAGCAGATTGCTGTTCGCGGGATGCATGCGATAGTGGATCCCCTTGCGCGGCCAGGGCTCTCCGCTCCTGGTGATGGCCGTCTCAAGGTTGATGATGCGTGCATCCGGTTCGCGTGCAGTGAGAATCCCCAGCGCGTCTCCCCAGACATAGGCATCGTCCACCGGGCGGCTGACGGGACCATTCACCTCCTCGGCCAGCGCAATGTACTCACGCGCATCGGTGATCCAGGGCTCATAGAGGACGGGGTCGACGCTGTGTCGCTGTATCTGGTCGATACCACGACCGGTCATGACATCGCCGCAGACGAAAAGCCTGATTCCCCCGCTTGTGGGCCTGTCAGGTGTAGTCCTGTTCTTCATGGAAGAAAGTGAGGGATATTCTCCGGTCTCTGAGTTTGCGCTACTCCAGGAGAAGCTGCCGGCTGTCAGCAGGGTATATTGAATAAATCGTCTTCTGCTGAGTCGGCAGTGTGACCAGGACGTCATGCTATTTTTGATATGTGGCAACCAGTTTCGTTTCTTCGAGGATGTGTCCTTGCATGGCAGTCTCGATGTCTGCTTTTACAGGCCTTTGCAGTCCTTCCAGAATCGTATCCAGTGCATAGAGCTTGTGCACATAGCGATGACACCCGATCGGCGGGCAGGGGCCGCCATAAGCGGCCTTGTCCCAGTCGTTGAGTCCTTGCATGGCGCCGGGCGAAAGCCCGCTGCGACTCGCATCTTCCGGCAGAGCGGTGGCTTGTGGAGGAATGTTGTAAAGCACCCAGTGAACCCAGGTCACGCGCGGGGCCTTCGGGTCGGGCGCATCCGGATCGTCGATGACAAGGACGAGAGAACGCGTGCCTTCGGGAACACCTGACCACTCAAGGGGTGGTGAGATATCCTCGCCCATGCAGGTAAAGCGCGCAGGGATGCTGCCGTCATGCGCGTAGGCGCTGGATCTGAGCGTGAGAGCCATGATCTTCTCCTTGCCGGAAACAGTGTCAGATGCGAGGCCGAACCTGTGCTGAACAGGTGGCGACATTCAGGAAACTATAGATCAGGGATCGGGAAGACGCACAGTGCTCGCCTTCGAGAAGGATTGCTGAAACTTGTTGATCAAGTTTGGGAAGAAATCGCAAGGGAAAGATGGTGCCGAGGAGAGGACTTGAACCTCCACGAGCTAATGCCCACTAGCACCTGAAGCTAGCGCGTCTACCAATTCCGCCACCTCGGCAAGTGCTGATTCCGGGAAGCCCGGAGCTGTTTTGACTCTTGACAGAAAGACTGTGAATCAGCGTATCCGTCAAGAAGCGCGAACTCTACAGCGACATTTCCTGCTTGTCAACGTACAATGTGCGCCAAATTCAGAGGAATCAAGACAAGTGGCAAAACGCAGAAAATCAAGAGCTCCCGGGGATCCTTACCACGAGCGTGAGGCGCGCAAGTACGACAATCCAATACCGAGCCGGGAATACATCATGGAGACGGTGCAGCGGGTGGGCTGCCCGCTCAGTACGTCGGAAATTGCTTCTCAGCTCGAGCTCGATGAACAGCAGGCCGAATCGCTCGAGTTTCGTCTCAAGGCAATGGTGCGAGACGGGCAGCTGATCCGTAACCGCCGTGGAGGTTATTGCCTTGTTGACAGCAAGGAACTGATTGCGGGGCGTGTCCAGGGGCACAAGGATGGTTTCGGATTCCTGATCCCTGACGATGGAGGCGAAGATCTCTTCCTGCTGCCACGCGAAATGCGCCAGGTGATGCACGGTGACCGTATTGTCGTGCGCGTTTCCGGCGTCGATCACAAGGGCCGGCGCGAAGGAACGATCGTCGAGGTCCTCGAGCGAGCACATGAGCGTATTGTCGGCAAGCTGCACATCGAGGGCGAGGTGGGCTTCGTCGAAGCAGACAATCGTCGCATCACGCATGAAATCATCGTTCCGGGCAGCGAACTCGGCGGCGCCGAGGAGGGCGACATCGTTGTCGTGGAACTCATGGTCCAGCCGAGCCGACGTACACAGGCTGTCGGGCGTGTTGTGGAAGTCATAGGCGCCCACCTCGCGCCAGGCATGGAGACCGATGTCGCAATCCGCAGTCACGAGATTCCTGTCGACTGGCCGGAGGAAGTGCTGAGCCAGATCGAGGGATTCACCGAGGAAGTGCCCGAGCACCAGAAAGAAGGACGGACAGACCTGCGCGACCTCCCTCTTGTCACCATCGATGGCGAGGATGCGCGGGACTTCGATGATGCCGTCTATTGCCAGCCGACACCCAAGGGGTGGAAGCTCATTGTGGCCATCGCCGATGTCTCGGCCTATGTCGAGCCGCGCACACCGCTTGATATCGAGGGGCGCAATCGCGGTAATTCGGTCTACTTTCCTGACCGCGTTATCCCGATGTTGCCGGAGGTGCTCTCCAATGGCCTTTGCTCGCTGAACCCGGAGGTCGATCGCCTCTGCATGGTTGCCGAGGTCTATATCGACCGACAGGGCGTGATGACCCGCTCTCGATTCTACGAGGGGGTCATGCACTCAAAGGCACGACTAACCTACAACAAGGTCGCGAAGATACTCGTCGACGGTGACAAGGCTCTGCGCGAGCAGTACGCGCATGTCGTCCCGCATCTCGAAAATCTCTATGCGCTTTACAAGGCGCTCGAGACATCACGCAGGGAGCGTGGTGCGATCGATTTCGATACGACCGAAACCCGGATAGTCTTTGATGACAACGGCAAGATCGATGACATTGTGCCCGTCATGCGCAACGACGCGCACAGGATCATCGAGGAGTGCATGCTTGCGGCAAACGTTGCGGCTGCCCGTTTCTTCGAACGTCGCAAGATGCCGTCGATCTACCGCATCCACGACCTGCCACAGCTGGAGAAGCTCGAGGATCTCCGGGCGTTTCTCGGTCAGCTGGGTCTTTCACTAGGCGGGGGCGACAAGCCCACCGCTATCGATTACTCGAAATTGCTCGTTGAGGTAAAGGGGCGTCCCGATGCCGAGCTGATCCAGACCGTGCTGCTGCGTTCCATGAGTCAGGCGGTTTACAGTACCGAAAACATCGGCCATTTCGGTCTGGCCTATTCAGCCTATACTCACTTCACCTCGCCGATCCGTCGCTATCCCGACCTGCTCGTACATCGCGCCCTCAAGCACCTCGTCAATGGAGGCAAGCCGCACGATTTCGAATACGGAGTCGCGGACCTGCAGACGATGGCCGAACACTGCTCTGCAACCTCCCGACGTGCAGATGAAGCGACACGCGACGCGATGGATACACTCAAGGCGGAGTATATGCATGACAAGGTGGGCGAGGAGTACTCGGGCATCATCACGAGCGTGACCTCCTTTGGCCTGTTCGTTATGCTGGACGACATCTACGTCGACGGCCTCGTGCATATCACGGCACTCGATCGTGACTATTTTCACTTCGATCCGATCGGCCACCGGCTGACAGGCGATCGCAGTGGCATCACCTACCGGCTTGGGGATCCGCTGAAAATTCGTGTTGCGGCCGTCAATATCGAGGATCGCAAGATTGATTTCGTACTGGCAGAAAGCAGCGGGAAGCAGGATTCTTCCGGGCAAGCTCCATCGAAAAGCCGAAAGTCCCGCTCACGGTCACGATCACGTTCCGGAAAGGATGACGCACGTACCGGACGTAAAACATCTGACAAGAGCGGTGCGCGCGGCAAGAGCAAAAGCAGGAGCAAGCGCCGCACGTGAGCCAGCCTCGCATCGTTGCCGGTATCCACAGTGTTCGCAATGTTCTGCGCCATGGCGCTGACTCCATCAGGGAGGCCTGGGTTGACGCGCAGCGCCGCGACAAGCGCCTGAAGGAGCTTGTGCACGAACTGGAGCGAGCCGGTATCCTTCCCCAACAGGTGTCGCGCGAGGAACTCGACCGCATTGCCAGGGGGGCCAATCACCAGGGGATCATCATCAGGGCTCTCGCTCCAGCCGCGATCGGCGAGAAACAGCTCCCGGAGATTCTCGACAGGGCAGAAGGTCCACTGCTGCTGCTGATTCTCGACGGCGTGCAGGACCCGCACAACCTCGGAGCCTGCCTGCGCACGGCCGATGCCGCAGGTGTCCATCTGGTCATTGCGCCGAAAGACCGCAGCGTTGGTCTCACGCCGGTCGCCTGCAAGGTTGCCAGTGGCGCAGCAGAGTCTGTGCCCTTTATCCAGGTGACGAACCTGGCGCGAACCATGAAAATGCTTGCCGAGGAGTATCGTGTCTGGATTGTCGGTATGGCTGGAGAGGCGGATGTAAACCTCCAGGATATACAGCTGGACGGTCATCTTGCCATTGTGATGGGCAGCGAGGAAAAAGGCATGCGCCGGCTGACGCGCGACAATTGTGATGCACTTGCAAGCCTGCCGATGATGGGGAGTGTCGAGAGTCTCAATGTCTCGGTCGCCACGGGTGTGGCACTCTACGAGGCAGTGAGGCAGCGCGGGGCGCGTTGAGTAACCTGCACCAGTCTGAAGACATGCGTTTCCCCTCATTCCGTCTCACGGAACCAGAGTCGGACAGCTCGGTTTCTCCATGAATCTCCTGCGTGGCTCACCGACTTCGATCGCGGCAATGGCAATCGCCCGGCCACGCAGGTAAAATCCGGTCAGTTTTTTCGCGTGCAAGAAAACAATGAGCATCAAGTCAGACAAGTGGATTCGCCGCATGGCAGAGAGTGAGGGAATGATCGAGCCCTTCATTCATGGCCAGATTCGGGAAAACGACAATGGCAAGATCATCTCCTACGGCACATCGAGCTATGGTTATGATGTCCGCTGCGCTGACGAGTTCAAGATCTTTACGAATATCAACTCGGCGATCGTTGATCCGAAGAATTTCGATGATGACAGTTTCGTCGACGTAAAGTCCGATGTCTGCATCATTCCGCCAAATTCATTCGCGCTTGCGCGCACCGTCGAGTATTTCCGCATTCCACGCAACGTGCTGACGGTCTGCCTCGGCAAATCGACCTATGCCCGCTGCGGCATCATCGTGAACGTCACACCACTCGAGCCGGAATGGGAAGGGCACGTCACACTTGAGTTCTCCAATACCACACCCTTGCCGGCCAAGATATACGCCAACGAGGGTGTCGCCCAGTTCCTCTTCTTCGAATCAGACGAGGTCTGCGAAACCTCCTACAGGGATCGTGGTGGCAAATACCAGGGGCAGCAGGGGGTCACGCTTCCCAAGGCGTGATTCACTCAGGGACGCGATCCTGGTGTCGGAGATTATTTTCCGCAGGAAAATGATCTCTGACACCTTCAGACGACATCTTCAGGCACGATCTCTGCGCCCTGGTCTCTATGCAGGTTTCAATTCTCCCAGCGCGAAGCGACGCACGGCTTCCGGATAGATGATGTGCTCCTGCACGTGCACACGGTCGGCAAGGGTTTCGGCCGTGTCATCTCCCAGGATCGGGACTTCTGCCTGCAGGACCACCGGCCCGTCATCGAGCGCTTCTGTCACGAAATGGACGCTGCATCCATGCACCTTGTCCCCGGCGTCGATAGCGCGCTGGTGGGTGTTGAGTCCCTTGTATTTCGGCAGCAGCGAAGGATGGATGTTGAGCATGCGGCCCGCGTAGTGGCGCACGAACTCCGGTGTCAGGATGCGCATGAAGCCGGCAAGGACGACCAGTTCCGGCTCGAATGCATCGATGATCTGCATGAGCGCGTGGTCATAGCTCTCGCGTGAGTCGTAGGCTCTGTGGTCGATGATGGCCGAGGAGATGCCTTCCCTGTCGGCCCGTTCGATCCCATAGGCGTTCTCGCGATTACTGATGACGGCCACGACCTCGTAGAGGCCCGGGTTCTTTTTCGACGCATCGATAATGGCCTGCAGGTTGCTGCCGTTGCCGGAGATCAGGACAACGACGCGAAGCGGGTCAGTGCGATCCGGCATCAGGATTCTGAGTAACGCACAAGCGGCTCGCCTTCTGCGGATTCGATCCGCCCGATGCGGTAAACAGTCTCGCCTGCCGCTTCGAGTAGCCTGGCAGCCTCGTCGGCCTGTTCCGGAGGTACGCAGACCACCATGCCGATACCGCAGTTGAAGGTGCGGAGCATCTCGCTTTCCTCGACATTGCCCTGCTCCTGCAACCACCGGAATACAGGGGGGTACTTCCAGCTGTCGAGATCGAGAATCGCATCGACATCGATCGGGAGCACGCGCGGCAGGTTCTCTGGCAGACCGCCGCCCGTAATATGGGCCAGTCCGTGGACGTCGACCTGCTGCATGAGCTCCAGCAGCTGCTTTACATAGATACGTGTCGGTGCGAGCAGTGCATCGCCGAGCGAACGGCCGTCGAGATCCATTGACAGGTCAGCCTTTGAGACCTCGAGAATGCGGCGGATCAGCGAGTAGCCGTTTGAATGCGGACCGGAAGAAGCAAGACCCAGCAGCACATCGCCGGGGCGCACTCTCTCCGGCGACAGCAGCCTGGACTTTTCCGCGATACCGACAGCGAAACCGGCCAGGTCATAGTCATCGCCTTCGTACATGCCTGGCATCTCGGCCGTCTCGCCGCCGATCAGTGCCGCGCCTGCCTGAAGACAGCCTTCCGCAATGCCGCCGATGATATCGCTGGCCGCGTCGACGTTGAGCTTGCCGGTTGCGAAATAGTCGAGAAAGAAGAGTGGCTCGGCCCCTGCGACAATGATGTCATTGACGCACATGGCGACCAGGTCGATGCCGATGGTGTCATGCCTGTCGAGCATCATCGCGACCTTGAGCTTGGTGCCGACTCCGTCGGTGCCCGAGACCAGCACCGGCTCCCTGTACTTGTCTACAGGCAATTCGAAGAGCCCGCCGAAGCCACCCAGCCCTGTCAGTACGCCTGGCCGGAAGGTCTTTTTGACGACGGGGCCAATACGTTTGATCAGTTCGTTGCCTGCATCGATATCGACGCCTGCATCTCGGTAGCTCAGGGAGGTGGTGTTGTCGGTCACAGCGGATGGTCCGGAGATAGAAAAACAGCCTTATTTTACCAGTTTTGCCATTCGGAACGCAGGGTTCGGATCTTTCGGGGCAAGATCCGGCTCTCTTCCTGTTCCATACTGCTTCAGCGCTTTCTGCGTTCGCGGACAGAGAGCGCGTTACCTTCAACAGCCCAGGCCTGTGCAAAGCCGCGCACATAATTGCCATCCAGGGCCTCGAATCGAAACAGGATGAAGTCATCGAGTTTTGCCAGCAGTGGCACTGTATTGCCATGCGTACTCTGCATCATGTCGATCAGGCTCTCCCGGTCATCGGAGCCACGGTCAAGCGCCACGGCGCCGCAGCGCATGACGAGGCGTCGTCGCGCGAAGGGATTCTTTGCCATGTCAGTCGTCTCGATCCACATCAGGCTCGCGACCGGATGGGCAAGGAGGTTTTTCGTATGCTGCGCCAGCCGGCTGATCAGCACATGGCAACGCAGCTGATCATCGAGAATGCAGGGGGCATAACCTGCATCCGGCATGCCATCAGGGGCCGATGTCGCCAGAATGACGCTGCTGCAGTCCGCGCGAAATGCGATGGCTTCCTGTTGCAACTCTTGTGGTGTGATCTCTCTGTTCATGCAGCCATTCTCTGACTGTCACCGGGGAAGTTCAATGGCCCTGTTGCGCTAGAATGGGAATCATTCCAGGCCAGACAAGGAGAACGATCCATGCGAATTCTTCACACCATGCTGCGTGTCGGGGATCTCGACCGCTCTATCAGTTTCTACAGCGATGTGCTCGGCATGCAGTTGCTTCGCCAGAAGGAGTATCCGGACGGCGAATTCACGCTGGCCTTTCTCGGTTACGGCCCCGAGTCGGAGAATACCGTCATCGAGCTGACCTACAACTGGGGGGTTGAGAGCTACGATCTCGGGGAGGCGTATGGTCATATTGCGCTGGAGGTCGATGACGTCCACGACGCTGCCGAGAAAATCAGGCAACGTGGTGGCAAGATCATCCGGGAACCCGGTCCGATGAATGCCGGAACAACCATCATCGCCTTCGTGGAGGATCCGGACGGGTACCAGATCGAGCTCATCGGCAAGAAGCACTAGATTTGCCGTGCACTGCCTGTGGCCGGACTTTTCTCTTCGTAATAGTCTGGCCACCTGCGGTAGATCCAGCGCATCAGGAATGGCGGCAGCATGGTCGTCAGCAGAATCACGAGAATCAGGCTGGCATAGACTTCGTTACAGCAGATGCCGCTGACCCTTCCGAGCTCGGCAAAGACGATGCCGACCTCGCCGCGCGGAATCATTGCTAGTCCGATCATGATCCTGTGCGGCAGTTTCTCGCCGCGCAGCAGGAAGGCGCCTGCGAGCTTGCCGACGACGGCAGCGATCAGCAGCGCGCCTGTCAGCCCCCAGACGAAGACCGAGTCCCAGTGAATCTCCTGCAGATTCAGTGAGAGCCCGACCGAGACGAAGAAGATCGGCGTAAAGAGACTGATGACCGGTGACATCTGGTGCTCGATAGCCCGTGCGAACTTTTTGTCAGTCTTGATGGCGACGCCGAACGGAAGGAAAAAGCGGCGGGAAAGGGCAAGACCGGCAGCAAATCCCCCGAGCAGTTCCGGTGCACCGATGTAATGCGCCAGCAGGGCGAAAAAGAGCACGAGTGACACGATCGTCGTCGGAATCAGTCCGGGTGTTTCGCTGATGTTGTCGAGCTTGCGAATAAGCCGGGACATGATCATTGCCGCAAGCGGAGCAAGGATGAAAAAGATCGAGATGAACAGCAATACCTTGCTGGCGTTGATCAGGCTGATGCCGCCGCCGATCGAAAATTCATAGATCATCGCCAGGAGCAGAACCCCGAGGATATCGTCGAGTACTGCTGCACCGAGCACGATCTGTCCTTCCCGATGGTGCTGTCTTCCCAGGTCAGAGAGAACCCGGACTGTAATCCCGATGCTGGTCGCTGTCAGGGTGCCGCCGACAAAGAGCGAGACAAGCAGTCCCATGTCGAGCAGGGCATAGGCGACGAGGAATCCCAGCAGGAACGGCATGATAAATCCGCCGATGGCGACGACTGTAGACTTGCTGCCTGCCTCGAGCAAGCGTCGTGCATCCGTCTTGAGCCCGACCTCGAAGAGCAGCAGGATGATGCCGATCTCTGCCAGCAACCTGATGGTTTCGTCGTGCTCGATGATGCCGAGTATGCTCGGTCCAATGAGGATGCCCGCCATGATCTCGCCGATCACGGAAGGCATGCGCATTCGTGAGGCGATCTCGGCAAAAAGCCGTGCTGTCAGCAGGATCAGCAACAGATGGAAGAAGAAGATGTGGGCCTGCATCCTGTTCCGTTCTCCGGCAAAGGATCACAATGGAGCATAGCCTGAATGATCGGCGGCCGTCATTGCGGCAAATCATTTTCGCGTCAGAAGGAAATCCCGGGTTCGTTAACTTGCAGGCTTGCCCTGCTCAGTCCCTGATCAGCAAG
>JASFFK010000036.1:0-12295 GCA_050124335.1 Chromatiales bacterium
GCGTGATTGCATGAAGGCCATCAGCGACCATCATGTCGAGAAGGCCGTGCGCAATGCGGCTGCGACCAGGCCATTTCTTGGCATCTGCATGGGATTGCAGGTCCTCATGCAGCATAGCCAGGAAAATGAAGGCACGAAGCTGCTCGGGCTTTTCGAGGGTGATGTGCGGCGTTTTTCAGGCACGGCAATCGGCGATAACGGCCTGCCACTGAAGATTCCGCACATGGGCTGGAGCCGTGTCGACCAGGTTCGGGAGCACCCGCTCTGGGACGGCATCGAAAACGGTGCGCGTTTCTATTTCGTGCACAGCTATTTCGTGGTGCCAGAGGACCGGTCCCTGGTCGCGGCGACAACGGATTATGGCGAGACCTTCACCTGCGCTATCGCGCACGAGAATCTTTTCGCGGTGCAGTTCCATCCGGAAAAGAGCGCCGATGCCGGCCTGCAACTGATCAAGAACTTTGTCGACTGGAGACCCTGATGCTCCTGATTCCCGCCATAGACCTGAAAGATGGTAAATGCGTCCGGCTGCGCCAGGGGCGCATGGAGGACGATACGGTTTTCTCGGATGACCCGGTTTCCATGGCTAAGCGCTGGGTCGATGCCGGCGCACGTCGCCTTCACCTGGTCGACCTCAATGGTGCGTTCGAGGGTGTGCCTGTCAATGGCGAAGTCGTGCGTGCGATTTCTGCCGCTTTTCCGGACATGCCGGTCCAGATCGGCGGCGGCATCCGCGATGCCGATACCATCCGGGCCTATCTGGATGCCGGCGTCGAATACTGCATCATTGGCACCAAGGCCTTGCGGGAACCGGCGTTCGTCGTCGATGTTTGCAAGCAGTTTCCGGGGCATATCATTGTGGGTATCGATGCGAAGGACGGCATGGTCGCCGTCGAAGGATGGGCCGAGGTTTCCGACATGCCTGCCGTCGATCTTGCGAAACAGTTCGAGAATGCAGGGGTCAGCGCCATCGTCTACACCGACATCAGCCGTGACGGCATGATGCAGGGCGTCAATGCCGAGCAGACAGCTGCGTTGGCCGAGGCCATCTCGATACCCGTTATCGCCTCTGGTGGTATCACCAACCTCGATGACATCCATCGCCTGCTGGCAGTCGCCGATAGCGGCATCACCGGTGCTATCACGGGCCGTGCGATCTACGAGGGGACGCTCGATTTTGCCGAGGGGCAGAGGCTCGCGGATTCCTAGGGATTCTGAATAAGCGTTCGGGGCTTTTTTGTCACTGCGTGACGGCTAGTGATATGTATTGCTTGGCGATGACAAATCTGATGCGCGCGTCGGCGCGCACCCGATTTGAAAGCGGCGGGTGCGCCGCAGCACCCTTCTTTCTTTTGTTTGCCCAAAAGAAAGAAGGCAAAGAAAAAGCACCCTGCTGACGCGGCCTGCGGCTACTCTGCGCTTCGCGTCCCTGACAGGCGCTCGCCAACTCGCTACGCTCAGACACGCCTCGCTTGCCTCCTGTCAGGGACTCCGATGCTCGACGCGTCAGAAGGGGGGTAAACCCCGGTCTGTTCAACCTTTTTTGCATTAGCAGAGTTCATTCGGTGAATAAGGGACGGAGTCAATTTGACTCCGCCCCCTGAAATGTCTGAGATCGCCACACTTTGCTTCGCAAGATTCGCGCAGACACGAAAAGAGAAAGCAGATGGGCCGGCCTCCAACTGCGACTTACGCGCAACCGAGCGGCGCAGGGCAAACAAGGAACCAAGAGGCCGTCTGTTTGAGCGGAGCGAGTTACGGCCTCGCCTGTTTGGCCGAGTACGAGAGGGAACCCGAAGGGGTGTGCGTCGGAGCGAATGCTTTTGCTTACTTTTCGCGGAAGAAAAGTAAGGCGCGTGCGGGCCGCCGCCCGCGTCAGATTTAAATCATCGCGTAGCGATTCAATAAAAAAGCGGCCAGAAGGCCGCTTCCTGAAAGCGATCTGAATGAAAAATGCTCAGAGCATTTCCAGATCTTCAGCGACTGCGTCCAGTCCAGCCTGGGCGCACATCTCGTCGGTTTCGCCGGACGGTGCACCGCTGACACCGATGCCCCCGTAGATGAAGCCGCCGACATTGATCGGCACGCCGCCGGCACTCATGATGAGGTCATCGAAACGCCCGACTGCCGTATCTGCGCGGTCCTCGAGGGTCGAGGTTGCCGCATTGAAATTGGCCGCGGTGTAGGCCTTGCGCTTGCTGATTTCGATGGTCAGATGAGCTGCCAGCGTGTCGCGCAGCATGACCTGCGGGATGCCGTTGCGGTCGACAACGGTGACGCCGACATTGATACCCTCTTTCCGGCACGCCTCGACGGCAGCCATGGCCATTGCCTGGGTGGTCTCCATGGAGAGACGCTTGATGTTGACGACCATCTCCTCTTCGGCCATGGCCGGTGACATGGTGAGCGTGAGAGCGAGTGCTGCTGCTAGTTTTTTCATTCTGTTTCCTCCACTGTCGATTCTTGATTTGTACACGACACGCCTAGCTTATACACTCCGAACGCAAATGCAATACACAGAGAT
Organism: Chromatiales bacterium; assembly: GCA_050124335.1. Taxonomy (GTDB): domain Bacteria; phylum Pseudomonadota; class Gammaproteobacteria; order Chromatiales; family Chromatiaceae; genus Sva-25. Next base: position 2,525 of record JASFFK010000036.1, read on the forward strand.
AAAACGGTAATGGGCCTGGCCAAACGCATCATTCCCTGCCTGGACGTCGACAATGGCCGCGTCGTGAAGGGCGTGAAGTTCGTCGACATCCGTGATGCCGGCGATCCCGTCGAGGTCGCGCGGCGCTACAACGAGGAGGGCGCTGACGAGATCACATTCCTCGATATCACGGCGAGTTCCGATGATCGCGAGACCATCGTGCACGTCGTCGAGGATGTCGCCAGCGAGGTATTCATTCCCCTGACGGTCGGTGGCGGCATCCGCACGGTCGAGGATATCCGCCGTATGCTCAATGCCGGTGCAGACAAGGTTGCGATCAATACCGCCGCGGTCTTCAATCCGGAGTTCGTGCGCGAGGCGGCCGAGAGCTTTGGTTCTCAGGCCATTGTCGTGGCGATCGATGCCAAGCGTGTCAGCCAGGAGGGCGAGCCTGACCGCTGGGAGATCTTCACCCATGGCGGACGCAAACCGACCGGCCTCGACGCCGTGGAATGGGCGAAAAAGATGGCGGACTATGGTGCCGGGGAAATTCTGCTGACGAGCATGGACAGGGACGGAACCAAAATCGGTTTCGACAATGCGCTGACGCACGCTATCGCAGAGGCTGTCCCGATCCCGGTGATCGCCTCTGGCGGTGTCGGTAATCTCGACCATCTCGTGGAAGGGGTCAGGGAAGGGGGCGCCGACGCGGTCCTTGCCGCATCCATTTTCCATTTTGCGGAATACACGGTCGGTGAGGCCAAGCAGCACATGCGCAAGGCCGGGATCGAGGTGCGGCTGTGAACGATATCCTCCGGCAGCTCGAAAAGGTGCTCGAGGAGCGCAAGCAGGCCGATGCTGCCTCTTCCTATGTCGCAGGTTTGCACGCCAAGGGTCTCGAGAAAATCCTCAAGAAAGTCGGCGAGGAAGCGACAGAGACGGTCATTGCTGCAGTCGGCGGTGATCGCGAGCAGGTTGTCTACGAGACAGCCGATCTCTGGTTTCACATCATGGTGATGCTGTCGCATCTCGATATCAGCCATGTCGAGGTGCTGGCCGAACTCGAACGCCGTTTCGGTCTGTCCGGGCTCGAAGAAAAAGCCCAGCGCAAGAGCTGATACTGATATCATCCACAGGTTCTATTTCTATGATTCATTCCTATCAAGAGGTGATATGACATGGGTTTTGGCGGAATTAGCATTTGGTCCCTGATCCTGATCCTGGTGATCGTCCTGCTGCTGTTCGGCACCAAGCGACTCAAAAACGTGGGTTCCGACCTTGGTGGCGCCATCAAGGGGTTCCGCAAGGCGATGAAGGATGGGGTCGTCGAGAAAGACGAGCCGGAGTCGCTCGAGAAAAAAGAACAGGACAATGTCATCGAGGGGGAGTCCACGCGCCAAAAGGACAAGGTCTGATCCGGTTTCTGACCAGCCATGTTTGACGTTGGTTTCTGGGAACTGCTGATTATCGGCCTGGTTGCCCTGCTGGTGATTGGCCCCGAACGCCTTCCGGGCCTCGCGCGCACAGCGGGAGCCTGGCTCGGGCGCGCCAAGCGTTTTGTCTCCGACGTGAAAACGGAAATCGACGAGGAGCTGCGCACGGAGGAGCTCAAGCGCATCATGAAGGAGCAGAATCTCAGCAACCCCACGCACTCGATCCTCGAGGATACGAAAAAGGAATTCAGTGAAATCCAGAAAGAGGTCGAGCAGGCCTTCCGGGAACGCGACCCCTCCGCCAGCAAGCCAGACAACAAGAGCGAGTGACCGCGAGCAGGTCTCACCACTTTCCATATGAGCGAGAGTATCGATAAGGAACAGCCCTTTATCGCGCACCTGATGGAGATGCGCGATCGCCTGCTGCGCATCGTGCTGGCTGTTGTCATCATCCTCGCGATCCTCTTTCCGTTCGCCAACGATATCTATGAATTCATTGCCAGGCCGCTCATGGAGAAGCTGCCGGGCGAAATGATCGCAACGGGCACGATCACGCCTTTCCTGACCCCGCTGAAACTCAGCCTGATCTCGTCGATCTTCATCGCGATGCCCTTTATTCTCTACCAGTTCTGGGCTTTCATTGCGCCCGGGCTGTACCAGCACGAGCGCAGGATGGTCCTGCCGCTGGTCGTCTCCAGCAGTCTGCTCTTCTACCTCGGCATGGCGTTCGCCTTCTACGTGGTCTTCCCGCTGGTCTTCGCCTTCATTGTCTCGACGGCCCCCGAAGGCGTCACGGTCATGACCGATATGGCCGATTATCTCGATTTCGTACTGACGCTTTTTTTCGCATTCGGTGTCGCTTTCGAGATACCTATTGCAACCATCATCCTGCTCTGGACAGGGGTTGTGACCCGCGAATCGCTGGCGAAGGGCAGGCCCTACATCATCGTGGGCGCCTTTGTGATCGGCATGCTGCTCACGCCGCCCGACGTGATTTCACAGGTCCTGCTCGCATTGCCGATGTGGGTACTTTTCGAGGCGGGCCTCGTCGCCTCGAGGTTCTTCATCAAAAAACGTGATGATGAAGATGCTGCCGAAGAGGAGGCAGAGCCGGCAGCAGAGACATCCTCCGCTTCAGCTGCATCCGCCGGACAGGCTGCTGACACCCATGGTGCGGCTGTCGACTATCCGGATGACTATGTGGAGCCAACGGACGAGGAGATGGAGCAGGCGCTCGACAGCCTCGACGAGGAGGATGAAGAAGAGAGCGAGAGTGAGTTGCCTGGTGATGAAACATCCGTAGATGACGAGGCTGATGAGGCCAGGGCTTATGAACAGCGTTACCGGGAAGAATACGACGAGGATGAGGAAGGTTATTATGACAAGGAAGAGGATGAAGACGCTGATGCCATCATCGAGGAACTCGTCGACTCGAAGCTGAACCGTATCATGTCCCTGCGCATGGAAGGCGAGGAGCAGGCTGCGCGCGCATTGCTTTACGAAGTGCTGTCCGAGGGTAACGAGGATCAGAAGCGCGTTGCCAGGAATATCCTGCAGCAGATGGATACCTGAGCTGCCATCACCAATTTCCTGGTTACACTGTGCCACGCGGTTGCGCACAAGTCGCAGTTGGCTCCCTGCAGTTTTTTCGCAGGAGCCCGCACCGCGGGCGAATTCTTCGCCGGGAGGGCTTGGCTCCCACAAATGGTCCCGTGGTTGGAGTCAATTTGACTGCAACCCTGAAATGCTACCTGTGCCTCCATATCCAGGGGGACTGCTGTAGTCCCTCCTTCTGCCAGATACCCAGCTCTCGTTCTCTCGCGTCTGCTTCTGCCTCGTAGAACGCCGGGAGTTTGCAGTATCGCGGGTAGACGGCGGCATATCCGCTCCTGACCATCCGGAGATTGATGTTCTCTCCGTTATGCAGGATCTCTGCAACCTGCCTGCCGTAGCTGTCGATATCATGAATTCGCAATTGCACCCTGTCATCACGACGGAGGTGTCTTCGCAGGGCGGAGCGTGACTCATCACCCCAGGGTCGTTGCTCCTTCTCGGGCGCGTCGATGCAGTAGAGGCGTACCTGGCGGCGCTCGCCTCCGCATAGTACGGTGACGGAATCGCCATCGAGCACGCTCCTGACAGTGCACGAGGGTAATTCCCCGCTCGTGTACGGATGGCTGTCCGGGTTGCAGCCGGCAAGCAGCGCAGCGCTGATCAGGAGTAACAGGGGTGCGTGGGGCATGGCAGAAGCCGCATGATCAAAGCGTGTATTCTACAGCTCAACCCTGTGACATACAGCAGGGCCTGTTTGTACGAATGTGTCGCCGGGTGTTCAATCCCCGGTAGTCTCTGCAGGTGTCATCAGACGTTCAGCAGCATGCGCGCCGGATCCTCGAGCAGTTGCTTGATGGTCACAAGAAACTGCACTGCGCCGCGCCCGTCGATGATGCGGTGATCATAGGAGAGGGCAAGGTACATCATGGGGCGAACCACGATTTCGCCATCAACGACCATCGGGCGCTGCTGGATGTTGTGCATGCCGAGGATGCCTGATTGCGGGGGATTGAGAATCGGGGTCGAGAGCATGGAGCCATAGACACCGCCGTTGGAGATCGTGAAGGTGCCGCCGGTCAGTTCATCGTAGCTCAGGGAGCCTTCCTGCGCCTTCTTGCCGAATTGCTTGATGGTGTTTTCGATTTCGCTGAATGATAGCTGGTCCGCATCACGCAGTACCGGGACCACGAGCCCGCGGGGCGAGCCAACGGCGATGCCGATATCATAGTAGCCGTGGTAGATGATATCCGTACCGTCCACCGAGGCATTGACCTCCGGAAACCGCTTCAATGCCTCGACGGTTGCCTTGACGAAGAAGGACATGAAGCCAAGGCGGGTGTCGTGCTGCTTCTCGAAAGACTCCTTGTACCTGTTGCGTAATTCCATGACAGCCTGCAGATCGACCTCGTTGAAGGTCGTCAGGATGGCGGCATTCTGCTGCGCTTCAACGAGGCGCTCTGCGATGCGTGCGCGCAGCCTGCGGCAGCTCGGTGGCAGGCATGGTCGAACTGCGTAATGCCTCGAGTTCCTGCTCGTGCTCCTGCTTGTCCTGACTGTCGAGGAATTTCATCACGTCCGACTTCAGGATGCGGCCGTTCTTGCCGGTGCCCGAGATCTTGCTGGCATCGATATTGAGTTCCTTGACCAGTCGACGCACGGACGGTGTCAGTACCGGTAGCTCCGTACGCTCCTGGACCCCGGTTTCTGTTTCCGGCGCGGGGGCGGGCTCTGCCTCCGCGGACGGGGCCTGTGACGGGGTCTCGGCGGCGGCCCTGGCGTTTTCATCGATTATCGCGAGCACCTGGTCTGCCTCGACGGTGTCGCCTTCGTCGAACTGAATCTCCGTGAGAACACCGTCAGCCGGAGCAGGCACCTCGAGAACGACCTTGTCTGTCTCGAGATCGACAAGGTTCTCGTCGCGGGTAACTGCATCGCCGGGCTGTTTGTGCCAGCTCAGGACAGTGGCGTCAGCGACAGACTCGGGCAGTGTCGGGACGCGGATATCGATACTCATCGCATGATTCTCCGGTTCATTTTCTTGTTGATGTTGCCTAGCAGGGCGTCGTCGATCAGGGTCTCCTGCTGCATGCGGTACATCGGCGCATAGCCGACAGCCGGAGCAGGGGAGGCGGCGCGGCCAACATAGTAAAGATGGTCTTCGGCACGCAGACCGCGGACGAGGCGGTGCTTGATCTGGTCCCAGGCGCCCTGGTTCTGTGGCTCTTCCTGGCACCAGATGTAGGTGTGCGCGTTCCTGTACGGGGCGATGGCGTCGCGAAATGCCTTTTTCGGAAAGGGATAGAGTTCTTCGATGCGCACGATGGCGACATTGTCCATCTCGAGGTTTCTGCGATGTTCGAGGAGTTCGTAGTAGACCTTGCCGCTGCAGATGATGACGCGTTCTATTTCTTTCGGGTCGAGCGGGTCGATTTCGCCAATGACAGGAAGGAAATGGGTCTCCTCGGCCATTTCAGCGAGATGCGAGGTGGCAAGGGGGTGGCGCAGCAGGCTCTTTGGCGACATCACGACAAGAGGGATGCGCAGCATCCTGACGAGCTGGCGGCGCAACAGATGGAAGATCTGCGCGGGAGTTGTCGGTACGCAGACCTGGATGTTGTTCTCGGCGCAGAGTTGCAGGTAGCGTTCCAGCCGGGCTGAAGAGTGCTCTGCACCCTGACCTTCCTGGCCGTGCGGTAGCAGAAGTGTGAGATTGCAACTCAGTCCCCACTTGGCGCCGCCGGAGGCAATGAACTGGTCAATAACCACCTGGGCAACGTTGGCGAAGTCGCCGAACTGGGCTTCCCAGATCGTCAGGGTCTCCGGTGCTGCTGTCGCATAGCCGTATTCGAATCCAAGCACCGCTTCTTCTGACAGCAGCGAGTCGATAACAATGAAATCGGTGCGTGCCTCTTCCGCAATCCGGCGCAGCGGAATGAACGCGTTGCCGGTTGTCTGGTCATGCAACACGGCATGGCGGTGAAAGAAGGTCCCCCGGCCGCTGTCCTGGCCGCAGAGGCGAATGTGTCCGCCTTCGTGGAGCAGGGTTGCATAGGCCAGGTTCTCCGCGAATCCCCAGTCACAGGGTTGTTCGCCGGCCGCCATGAGCCCGCGCGATTCAAGGGTGCGGCTGATACGGGGGTGGGGTTTGAAACCGTCCGGCAGCTCGAGCTGATGCATGCCGAGCTCGCTGAGCAGTTCCAGGTGCACGCCCGTGTCAGCCTCGTCAGTCCAGTCATGGTTGATGTAGGCGGACCAGTGGGCTGCGTAGTGATGCGGGCTGTTGTTTGCGATCGGTCGCGAGACGATCTCTCCGCGGTCGAGTGCGTCACGGTAATCGGTCTGCATCGCCTTGGCCTCGTCCTCGCTGAGCAGACCCATGCCGATCAGGTGGGTGGCATAGAGCGCGCGCGTGGTGTCGCGGTTACGAATCTTCTCGTACATCATCGGCTGGGTAACCGAGGGTTCGTCTGCCTCGTTGTGGCCGAGGCGACGGTAGCAGACCAGGTCGATGATAACGTCCTTGTGGAACTTGTTGCGGTAGTCAAGCGCGAGGCGCGTCACGAACAGCACGGCCTCCGGGTCGTCGCCATTGACGTGGAATACCGGTGACTGGACCATCTTGCCGACATCGGTACAGTAGGTCGTTGAGCGAGAGTCGAGAGGGTTGCTGGTCGTAAAGCCGATCTGGTTGTTGACGACGATATGTATGGTGCCGCCGGTCGTGAAACCGCGCGCCTGCGAGAGCTGCAGCGTTTCCATGACGACACCCTGTCCGGCGAAGGCGGCATCGCCGTGAATGAGGATCGGCATGACCTTCTCGCCATGCATGTCCTTGCGACGGACCTGGCGCGCCCTGACAGATCCCTCGATCACCGGACTGACGATCTCGAGGTGCGACGGATTGAATCCAAGCGCGATGTGGACGGTTTTTCCGCGCGTGGGGATGTCTGATGAAAACCCCATGTGGTACTTCACGTCCCCGGCGGTCATGATGCCACTGGCCTGTTTCTTGCCTTCAAACTCGTCGAAGAGAACCTGTGGCGACTTGCCGAGGATATTCACGAGGACATTCAGGCGGCCGCGATGCGCCATGCCGACGACCATCTCCTCGGTGCCACTGGCGCCACCGCGCTGGATCAGTTCATCCATGAGCGGGATCAGGGACTCCGCGCCCTCGAGCGAGAAGCGTTTCTGGCCGACATAGCGTGAATGCAGGTAACGCTCGAGCCCCTCGGCCGCGGTCAGCATCCTGAGCAACCACAGCCGTTTCTTGTGATTGATGGCGGGCCGTGCCCTGTATCCCTCGATGCGCCGCTGCAGCCAGCGTTTCTCCTCCGTGGCTGTGATGTGCATGTATTCGAAGCCGGTGTGGGAGGTGTAGACCTCCTTCACGAAATCGATAATGTCACCCAGCTTCATCTCTTTCGGGGCATACAGCGAGCCCGTGTGAAAGGTCTTCTGCATGTCCGCTTCGGAGAGATGGTGAAAGGAGGGAGAGAGTTCGTCGAGGGGTTTCTTGGCGCGCAGCTGCAGGGGGTCAAGGTCGGCGTTCTGGTGACCGCGTATGCGATAGGCGTTGATCATGCGAAGGACTGCAGCCTGCTTTTCCGCAGCGGCCGGGTCGACGCATTCACCCCGGATGCGCGGTATGGTCTGCGCCAGTTCGATGAACCGTTCGCGAACGTCGGAGTGTGGCGTTTCCACGGGTTCGTTCGCGGCTTCCTTCGTGAGCAGGTCGAACTGCTGGCGCCAGCCAGGGTCGATACTGCCCGGGTCGCGCAGGTAATCCTCGTAGAGCGCCTCGATGAAGGCAGCGTTTCCGCCGGAGTAGGCAGAGGTCTGTTTCAATAGGTCGAGGATGGCGCTCATATTTTTTTATGACGATTGTCTGAATTAAGTCAAGCGAATGGTGAAACTCTTCTGTCTTCAGGTTCCTGGAGGCTTGATTTCATGAAAGTGTAACACTGATCCTGCAAAAGAAAAGAAAAAATCTTATTTAAGACGATTGTCTTATAAAAGTCTGTGAAAGTGCTTTCTTTACGTGCTTCTTTTGACGTGCGATTGCCGCGAAGGCGCTTTCTACAAGGGCAGGCAGCCAGTGGCTGGTACAAATGGGTCTTCCGGCTATCGGGAAAACCCATAGTTTGCCGGCGTGTCCTGAATTGTCCGGAGGGGCGAGCGGGATTGGCGAAACCCGGACAATCCCTACATCCTTGTTTTCTTCCGGGTCGAAAAAAGGCCCGGTCTCTCCGGATGCGTCGTTGCCCGGGGTGAAGCTGGCGATACCGCGCCTCCTGAACGAGTTCAGGGGAGTGAAGAATCTTCACGGACCTGAAACAGGCCCTTCGGCTATGCTGTCAGCTTTTCAAGCCGGACCGTATACGATGCCGCCTCTTGTTGCATTCATCGGGGTTATCATGATCTGGGCCACGACACCGCTTGCCATCAAGTGGAGCAGCATGGGCGCCGGTTTCCTGTTCGCCGTGGCAGCGCGTATGACCATCGGGGCTTTCATCTGCGTGCTCATCCTGATGGCAAGACGCTCCCGGATTCGTCATGACAGCCCGGCACTGAAGGTGTACCTGGCGGCCGGCCTCGGTATCTGGAGTTCCATGAGCTTCACCTACTGGGGATCGCAGCATATTCCTTCCGGCTTGCTGTCGGTGATTTTCGGGCTGACACCCGTTGTCACCGGCGTCTGGGCAACATGGCTTCTGCGCGAACGGGTATTCACTCCCTTCCGGATTCTTGGCATGGGGCTGGGGATCGTCGGGCTGTCACTGATCTTTCGGGAGGGTCTCGGTTACCGCCAGGATTATCTATTCGGTATCGCTGCTATCGTCGCTGCCCTGATGTTGCAATCCTTCAGCGCTGTCTGGATCAAGCGCATCGATGCAGGCGTCAGCGGCTTCGAGACAACGACTGGCGGCCTGCTTGTCGCGCTTCCGCTGTTTCTGCTGGGCTGGTGGCTTGCGGATGGCAGTTTGCCGTTACAGATGGAGGCAAGGGTTGCCTGGTCGATTCTCTACCTGGGAGTTTTCGGCTCGGTTATTGGTTTCATGCTCTATTTCACACTCATTCATGCATGGCCGGCGAACCGGGTTGCGCTGATCACGCTCGTGACACCTGTCATCGCGCTGATGATAGGGCATCTCTTCAATGCCGAGAGTATCGGGTTTTACGAGTGGATCGGTGCCGCAGTGATCCTTGCGGCCCTCGTCAGTTACGTCTATGGCGACCAGCTGGTGCGCAGGGCGATGATGCAAGAGCGCTGATCATCAGGGTTATCTGACAGTCACGGGGAGCAGCATGCATGCGGGTTCTCGTCATGCAGGCAGAGCAGACGGCCGCAATACGCTGTCCCGTCTGATCGAAAGCGGAATGCGCCAATCAGGTGAACAGCGTCAGCACCCCTGTGTAACCATAGAGGGTGTCATGATGAATTTCCCCGTTGGCAAAAAAACCGGTCAGAGGGAATTCACCAAGCACCTCGTGGATCATCTGCACTTCACGGGATTCGCCGGGAAACTGTTCACGTCCACGGCCAAGGCAGGAGACATAGAGACCGCCCTTCGGTGCTCCCCGGAGACGGCTGCCGAGTTTCTCGAGCATCCGGCGCATGTCATGCAGCGCTGACTCTTCGCTGCGTGAACAGAAGAGCAGTTCCTCGCCTTCCGTAAGATAGTCGTTGATGGCGAAGAGCCTGTTTTCCATGTCAACGCCGACCAGGTTGCGGACACGGTAGTCGCTCTTGTCACTGCCGGGAATGCAGAGTCCCGCGAAGACATTGCCAGCCTTTTGCTGT